>JBOIEI010000248.1:0-3248 GCA_050741055.1 Burkholderiales bacterium
GCGACAGCCAAGCGTCTGGAAGCCGATCTCGCCATCATCGACAAGCGGCGCCCGCGGCCAAACGTCGCCACGGTGATGAACATCATCGGCGAAGTCGAAGGCCGCACCTGCGTCATCGTCGATGACATGGTCGATACCGCCAATACGTTGTGCGAGGCGGCGCGGGCATTGAAGGAATCGGGCGCCATACGGGTGGTCGCGTATTGCACACACCCCGTGCTGTCGGGGCAGGCGGTCGAGCGCATCGGCGCCTCGGTGCTGGACGAGCTGGTCGTGTGCGACACCATTCCGCTGAGCGAGAACGCGCAGGCGTGCGGGCGCATTCGCGCACTCGGGATCGCCGAGCTGCTGGCCGAGACGATGCTGCGCATCAGCAGCGAAAATTCGGTCAGCTCGCTGTTCGCCGAGTGATCGTTCCCCGGCAGGCGGCGAAGCACGCGCAAATATCTTTCGGAGACGCAGCATGAAAATCGAATTCACCGTATTCCCCCGCAACGGCAACGGCACGGGGCCGAGCCGGCGCATGCGTCGTACCGGCAAGGTGCCGGGCGTGGTCTACGGCGCGGGCAAGGATTCGCAGATGATCGAGGTCGATCACAACGCGCTTTCCCGCCATTTGAAGATGGAATCGTTCCACGCCTCGATCCTCGACATGAACCTCGATGGCGGCCGCGAGCGGGTGCTGTTGCGCAACGTGCAGATGCACCCGTGGAAGGCGGAGGTGCTGCATGTCGATTTCCAGCGCATCGCCGCCGATCGCAAGATCCACATGAAAGTGCCGCTGCATTTCGTTCACGCTGAAACCTGTCCGGGCGCCAAGGAGGGGGGCGTTGTGAGCCACGTCATGAACGACCTGGACATCCAGTGTCTCCCGGACGACCTGCCCGAATTCGTCGAAGTCGATCTGTCGCCATTGCAGCTGGGCGATGCGGTGCACGTATCCGAATTGAGCTTGCCCAAAGGCGTCGAGCTGGTTCCACGGCTGAAGACCGATAACCCCGTGGTGGTCACGGTGCAGATGCCGCGCGAAATGGTTTCGGAAGAGACCGCAGCCGAGGCAGCTGCCGCCGCAGCGGGTACCGAGCCTGCCGCAGCTGCTCCCGACGCCGCCGCCGAGAAGAAGGAAGCAGGCAAGTAAGCTCGAATGCGGCCGCCGGCTATGTGCCGGCACGCGGGACCCAGGCCCGTCACGCGGCTGTGCATGACGGGCTTTTTCGTTCCGCCGCGCCTCGCAGCCGTTTGGCGCTGGGCCGGCAACGCCACGCAGGCAGACGCAGTGCTCTCGAAACGGTCGTCACATGAAGCTCGTCGCGGGCCTCGGCAATCCGGGGCGAAAGTATCAGGCAACGCGCCATAACGCCGGCTTCTGGTGGGTCGAGCGGCTGGCCGAGTCGGCGCACGTGGCGCTGCGCGCCGAGGCGCGATTCCACGGCCGTGTTGGGCGGCTTGCCCCGCCGCGCGGAACCGCCTGGCTGCTCATGCCGGAGACCTTCATGAACCATAGCGGACGCGCGGTTGCCGTTCTGGCGAACTTCTATCGAATCGCGCCGCACGAAATCCTCATCGTTCACGACGAGCTCGATCTTCCGCCGGGCACCGCCAGGCTGAAGAAGGGCGGCGGCGCCGGCGGCCACAACGGCGTCACCGATGTCGCGGCGTGCCTGGGCAGCAAGGACTTCTGGCGCTTGCGCATCGGCATCGGCCATCCGGGCGTGCGCGATGCGGTGCTCGACTACGTACTCTGCCCGCCGCAGGCGGAGGAGCGCGATCCAATCGACGCCGCGATCGCGCGCAGCCTCGAGCTGTGGCCCTTGATGGCCGAGGCGAACATGGAAGCAGCGATGCTCAAGCTGCATACGAAGGAAGCGAAGACATGATGAAGTGCGGCATCGTCGGCTTGCCCAACGTCGGCAAGTCGACGTTGTTCAATGCGCTCACAAAGGCGGGCATCGCGGCGGAGAACTATCCGTTCTGCACCATCGAACCGAACGTCGGCATGGTGGAAGTGCCCGATCCGCGGCTCGACCGAATCGCGGCGATCGTGCGGCCCGAAAAGGTGGTGCCCGCGATCACGCAATTCGTCGACATCGCCGGGCTGGTCGCCGGCGCCTCCCAAGGCGAGGGATTGGGCAACCAGTTTCTCGCCCACATTCGGGAGACCGACGGCATCGCGCACGTGGTGCGCTGCTTCGCCGACGACAATGTCGTGCACGTCGCGGGCAAGATCGATCCGGTCTCGGACATCGAGGTGATCCACACCGAGCTCGGATTGGCGGATCTCGCGACGGTGGAAAAGGCGCTCGCGCGCGTGAGCGGCCGGTCGAAGTCCGGCGACAAGGAGGCCGTCCGGATGGCGACGCTGCTGGAGCGCGTGCGCGCGCATCTCGACGCCGGCAAGCCTGCGCGCAGCCTCGCACTCGACGCCGAGGACGTAAAGCTCGTGCAACCGCTCTGCCTGCTCACCATGAAACCGACCATCTACGTGGCGAACGTCGACGAGCACGGCTTCTCCGACAATGCGCTGCTGGAGCGCGTTGGGGAATTCGCTCGGGCCGAAGGCGCGCCGGTGCTGCCGGTGTGTGCGTCGCTGGAAGCCGAGATCGCCGAGATGTCGGACGAGGACAAGCGGGCTTTCCTCGCCGATCTCGGCTTGCAGGAGCCGGGCCTCGATCGGCTCGTGCGCGCAGCCTATGCGTTGCTGCGCCTGCAGACGTTCTTTACCGCGGGACCCAAGGAGGCCAAGGCCTGGACAGCTCCGATCGGTGCAACCGCGCCCCAGGCGGCCGGCGTCATCCATACCGACTTCGAGCACGGCTTCATCCGCGCCGAGGTGATCGGTTACGACGACTACATCGCCTGCAACGGCGAGCAAGGCGCCAAGGAGGCGGGCAAGATGCGCCTGGAAGGCAAGGACTACATCGTTCGCGACGGCGACGTCGTACACTTCCGCTTCAACGTCTAGGGAAATCACGATGAGCCTCCTGTACGTCACTCCCGCGCACGCGGGAGTCCAGGGAAATCAGGCGATCCTGGATTGCCGATTGCGCGGCAACGACGGTTCTCAGGCTCTTCCCGGCGCATAGCAATTGGATGCAGCGATGGTTCGCCGCGAGTCATGGCAGGAGGCGCTGTTCGGGCATGCAGTGCCGGGCGGAGCGGGCGCAGCCGATGCGCGCGAGCGCATCGCGCGGCTGGACGATCTGCTGTACGAATGCTGGCGCCTGGGCGAGCAGGTCGTCGTGCTGTGG
>JBOIEI010000249.1:0-4368 GCA_050741055.1 Burkholderiales bacterium
AGATGCGGCTGCGCAGCCGGTTGGCCACCAGCGTCTGGTGGGTCTCGGCGAGCCCGATCTCCCAGGGCGAGCCGGCGTGCTTGATCGAGGTGAGGGGAGAGGCGCCGGTGCCGCCCTCGAAGCCGGCGATGGTGATGTGGTCGGCGCGCGCCTTGGCGACGCCGGCGGCGACCGTGCCGACGCCCACTTCCGAGACGAGCTTCACTGAGACGGAGGCCTGCGGATTGGTGTTGCGCAGATCGAAAATGAGCTGGGCCAGATCCTCGATCGAATAGATGTCGTGGTGCGGCGGCGGCGAGATCAATTCCACGCCGGGCGTGGAATAACGCAGCTCCGCGATGTATTCCGATACCTTGCGCCCCGGCAGCTGCCCGCCTTCGCCGGGCTTGGCACCCTGCGCCATCTTGATCTGGATCTGTTCGGCGCTGGCCAGATATTCGGCCGTGACGCCGAAGCGTCCCGATGCGACCTGCTTGATCTTCGACTTGAGCGAATCGCCTTCCTTCAGCGCCAGCTCGATCTCGACCCTGCCCTGTCCGAGGCGGGCGAGCAGTGTTTCACCGGCGTGCACGGGCGCGTAGCGGCGCCGGTCTTCCCCGCCCTCGCCGGTATTGGACTTGCCGCCGATGCGGTTCATGGCGATGGCGAGCGTGGTGTGCGCCTCGGTCGAGATCGAGCCGAGCGACATGGCACCGGTGGAAAAGCGCTTGACGATCTCCGCGGCCGGCTCCACTTCCTCGATCGGCACCGGTGTGCAGCGATTGAAGCGGAATTCGAACAAGCCGCGGAAGGTCATCAGGCGCGTGGACTGGTCGTTGATGATCTGGGCGTATTCCTTGTAGCTGCCGAAGCTGCCTTGCCGCGCCGAGTGCTGCAGCCTGGCGATCGCATCCGGGGTCCACATGTGCTCGTCGCCGCGCACCCGCCATGCGTATTCGCCGCCCGCGTCCAACGCGTTGGCGAGCACCGGATCGTCGCTGAAGGCGGCCCGATGCACCCGGATCGCTTCCTCGGCGGCCTCGAATACGCCGATGCCCTCGACCGACGAGGTGGTGCCGGTGAAGTACTTGTCGATCAGGGCGCGCGCGAGCCCGACCGCCTCGAAGATCTGCGCGCCGGTGTAGGACATGTAGGTCGAGATGCCCATCTTGGACATGACCTTGCGCAGCCCCTTGCCGATCGCCTTGATGAAGTTCTTGCACGCCTTGCCGCCGTCGAGGTTCGGTCCGAGCTTGCCGCTCTCGGCCAGCTCGATGACGGTTTCGAACGCGAGATACGGATGCACCGCCTCCGCCCCGTAGCCGCCGAGCAGCGCGAAGTGATGCACTTCGCGCGCCGAACCGGTTTCGACCACGAGCCCCGTGGAGGTGCGCAATCCGCGATTGACCAGGTGCTGGTGGATCGCCGAGAGCGCAAGCAGGGCCGGGATCGCGACATGGTCGGCGTCGATCCTGCGATCCGAGATGACGAGGATACTGAAACCCGAGCGTACGGCATCCTCGGCCTGCGCGGCGAGCGAGGCGAGGCGTGCTTCGATCGCCTCCTTGCCCCAGGCGACCGGGTAGGTGATGTCGAGCTCGAAGGAGCGGAACTTGCCGTCGGTATAGCGCTCGATGTGGCGGATCGTTTCCATCTGCTCGAAGTCGAGCACCGGCTGGCTGATCTCGAGGCGCAGCGGCGGATTGGTCTCGTCGACACCGAGCAGATTGGGCTTGGGCCCGACGAACGACACCAGCGACATCACCAGCTCTTCGCGGATCGGATCGATCGGCGGATTGGTCACCTGCGCGAACAGCTGCTTGAAGTAGTGATAGAGCGTCTTGTTTTTCAGCGACAGCACCGCAAGCGGTGAGTCGTTGCCCATCGAGCCGACCGGTTCCTCGCCGTTGGCCGCCATCGGCACCAGCACGAACTTGAGGTCCTCCTGGGTGTAGGCGAATGCCTGCTGCCGGTCGAGCACCGATTCGCGCGGCTCGGGCCGGCGCTCGTTCGGGGCCGGCAGATCGTCCAGCTTTACCGAGATGCGCTCGACCCATTCGCTGTAAGGCTTGGCGGAGGCGAGCGTGTCCTTGAGCTCCTTGTCGTCGATGATGCGGCCGCGTTCGAGGTCGACCAGGAACATCTTGCCGGGCTGCAGGCGCCACTTCTTGATGACTCGCTCCTCCGGCACCGGCAGCACGCCGCACTCGGAGGCCATGATGACGAGGTCATCGGCGGTCACGACATAGCGAGCCGGGCGCAATCCGTTGCGATCCAGGGTGGCCCCGATCTGGCGCCCGTCGGTGAAGGCGATGGCCGCCGGGCCGTCCCATGGCTCCATCATCGCGGCATGGTATTCATAGAAGGCGCGCCGGGCGGGCTCCATCAGCGTGTGACCTTCCCACGCCTCGGGAATCATCGTCATCATGGCGTGCGCGACCGAATAGCCGCTCATCACCAGCAGCTCCAGGGCGTTGTCGAACGACGCCGAATCGGATTGCCCCGGGTAGATGAGCGGCCACAGCTTGTCCAGGTCTTTACCGAGGATGGGGCTCGATATGGCGCCCTGGCGCGCGCGGATCCAGTTGACGTTGCCGCGCAGCGTGTTGATTTCGCCGTTGTGCGCGATCATCCGGAATGGATGCGCCAGGTCCCAGGCCGGGAAGGTATTGGTGGAGAAGCGCTGATGGACCAGGGCGAGCGCGGAGACGAAGCGCGCGTCCTGCAGATCCTTGTAGTAGGTGCCCACCTGGGCCGCCATCAGCATGCCCTTGTAGACGACGGTGCGCGCCGACATGGAGGCGACGTAAAACTCCTTGCCGTGGGCGAGATCGAGCGCCTGGATGGCGTGGCCGGCGCTCTTGCGGATGATGTAGAGCTTGCGCTCGAGCGCGTCGGTGACCGTCACCCCGGTGCCGCGGCGGATGAAGACCTGGCGGATGACGGGCTCCAAGGCCCTGACCGACTCGCCCAGGTCGGAATTGTCGACCGCAACGTCGCGCCAGCCGAGCAGCACCTGGCCTTCGTCCTTGATCGCGCGCTCCAGCTCGTATTCGCAGGCGATGCGTGAGGCGGGTTCCCGAGGGAGGAAGACCATGCCGACCCCATACTGACCGAGCGGCGGCAGCTTGATGCCCTGGCGCGCGAGCTCCTCGCGGAAGAACTTGTCCGGCATCTGCACCAGAATGCCGGCGCCGTCGCTCGCCTTCGGGTCCGCGCCCACCGCGCCGCGGTGCGTCAGATTCTTCAGGATGAGCAATCCCTGCTCGACGATCTCGTGGCTCTTGTGCCCCTTGATGTGGCAGACGAAGCCGACGCCGCAGGCGTCGTGCTCATTGGCGGGGTCGTAGAGTCCCTGGGCTTGCGGCGGGTTGAATCGGTCCACGGTACGTCTCCTGCAGCGGCTCGGGAAATTCGTCCCGCACCGCACCATTGCGAAGCGAAGCAGGAAAGTGTACCGCGCCGTGGTAGCCGCGACAACGCATCAGGCGCGGCGGTCATGGTGCGGGCCGGAATCCGTGCCGGGCAGGCTCAGGCCGTCTCGACGGCGAACAGGCGCCGGTGCTCGCGGATGGCGTAGCGGTCGGTCATTCCGGCAATGTAATCGGCGATCGCCCGCTCCAGGGAATCGCGCTCGGCCGCTGCGCGATGCTGAGGCGGCAGCATCTTCGGATCGGCTCGGAAGGCGCCGAAAAGCTCGGAGACGATACGCCGCGCTTTGTGGGCCATGCGCGCAACCAGGAAATGCTGATACAGGTTGTGCCGCAGGAAGCGCTTCAAGTCCTGCTGTTCGGCCGCCATTTCGGCGCTGAAGCGGACGAGCGCCGGGGCGCGCCGGACCTCGTCGAGGGACTGCACGCCGGCCCGCCGGATGTTTTCGGCGCTGGTGCGGGAGAGATCGGTAATGAGCGCGTCGATCATGCGCCGGATGGTCTCGTGGATCAGGCGCCGGTCGGCGAGCCCCGGATAGCGCGCCTGGACCTCGGCCAGATGGCGCGCGAAGGCGCGCACTTCGCGCAGCTGCTCGAGCGTGAGCAGGCCCGAGCGCAACCCATCGTCGATGTCGTGATTGTTGTACGCGATCTCGTCGGCGAGATTGGCGAGCTGGGCCTCCAGCGAAGGCTGGCGCTTGCGCAGGAAACGCTCGCCCAGCTCGCCGAGCCTGCGCGCATTGGCGGCCGAGCAATGTTTGAGCACCCCTTCGCGGGTTTCGAAGGTCAGGTTGAGGCCGTCGAAGGCGGCGTAGCGCGTCTCCAGCAGATCCACCACCCGCAGCGATTGCAGGTTGTGCTCGAAGCCGCCATGACCGCGCATGCAGGCATGCAGCGCATCCTGCCCGGCATGGCCGAACGGGGTATGGCCGAGATCGTGCGCGAGCGCAATCGCCTC
>JBOIEI010000250.1:0-4442 GCA_050741055.1 Burkholderiales bacterium
CTCGAACACGAGGTCGAAGAGGCCCTCTCAAACAATCCTTTCCTGGAACGCGCGGAGAACACCGGGCAACCAGCCACAGCATCCACTACGGCCACGACGACGGCCTCTGCCGAGGAAGAAGTCGTGGAGCCCGCGCAATCCGTCGCAACCGCCTCGGAAAGCGACGACGATGGCGAAGGCCACGATCCCTGGACCAGCGTGTCGCCGAAGCGCACCGACGACGAGCGTCCGATCGGCGAAGGCTACGCGCTCAGCGTCACTTTGCGCGATCATCTGGTCGAACAACTGGCCGGCAGTCGCCTGAGCGAATACGACCGCCTCGTAGTCGAGATCGTGATCGACGGTCTGGACGACGACGGTTATCTGCGGCAGACCCCGGAAGAGCTGCTCTCGACGCTGCCCGCAGGTCATCCGGTCACCGCGGAGGACGCCGACGTGGCGATCCGCTTCGTGCAAAGCCTCGATCCTGCCGGCATCGGAGCGCGCAACCTGGCGGAGTGCCTTGCGCTGCAGCTCGATCGCTCTAGCGATGCAGGCGACGAGCTGCCGATCGCCAAGCGCATCGTTCGCGAGCACCTCGACCTGCTCGCCTTGCACGATTCCACCCGTCTCGCGCACAAGCTCAACGTGACCGAAGAAACGGTTCGGCGCGCGAACATTCTCATTCGCAAGCTCAACCCCAGGCCCGGAGGCCAGTTCAGCGAGTCTCAGGCGCGCTACGTGGTGGCCGACGTCATCGCGCGCAAGGTCAACGGCAAGTGGATCGCCTCGATTCATCCGCAGGCATTGCCTAACATCCAGATCAATCAGATCTACGCGGATGCGCTGCAGCGCGACCGCTCGGGCAACGGCGCCCTCACCCGCCACCTGCAAGAAGCCCGCTGGCTGATCCGTAACGTGCAGCAGCGCTTCGAGACGATCCAGCGCGTAGCGCAGGTCATCGTCGACCGGCAGCGGCGCTTTCTCGAGCTGGGCGAGCTCGCGATGCGTCCGCTCATGTTGCGCGACGTTGCGCGCGAGCTCGGCCTGCATCCTTCGACGATATCGCGCGTCACCAGCAACAAGTACATGGAGACGCCGACGGGATTGATCGAGCTCAAGCGCTTCTTCTCCAGCCGGCTTACCAACGAAGAGGACGGCTCGAGCTGCTCTTCCACCGCAATTCGCGCCCTGATCCGGGAGTTGATCACCGCCGAAGATGCGCGTAACCCGCTCTCCGACGTGCAGATCGCGCGCATTCTCGCCAGCCGCTCGATCAAGGTCGCGCGGCGCACCGTGGCGAAATATCGCACGGCACTGCGCATTCCCTCGGTGGAAGCGCGCCGTATGTCGGTGACCGGGATCGAGCCGTTGCGGCCTGCGCCGCCGCGGCCGATCGCTGCGCTCGCATCGGAACGGCGCTGGTCGAAGCGCAACCAGCAGGCGCCGAAGCCCGATGCGCCGAGCGAGCTGACCCCTTCAGTCTAAGCTTAAGCCCCGCTTTTTCCCGCGCGCCGGTCGCACGCAGTATGCGGCCGGTGTTGCTTTTGGAAAGGCACGGCGTGTGCTCGACTGCTGCGCCCTGCCGTTCTGATTGGAGCGAGGCGTGCCGTCTATCGATTGGTCTCAAGTCTGGAACCTGACGGTGTCGCCGTGGGAACTCGTCATTCGCGGCAGCGTCATGTACTGGTTCATCTTCATCGCCTTTCGCACGATTATGCGCCGCGACATCGGCTCGATCGCAGTATCCGATGTCCTGTTCCTGATGCTGGTCGCCGACGCGGCCCAGAACGCGATGGCCGGCGAATACCGCTCGATTACCGACGGCATCATCCTGGTGGCAACCCTGCTGGTATGGAACATCGTGGTCGACTGGGCGGCCTACGCCTCGCCCGCGCTGCGGCGGGTATTGGCGCCGCGCAGCATTCTGCTGGTGCGAAACGGAGCGCTCATTCGCCCCAACCTGCGCAAGCAATTCATCACCGAAGACGAGCTGTGCGCGAAGCTGCGCGAGCACGGCGTCGAGGATCTTTCCAAGGTGAAGGAGGCGCATCTCGAGGCCGATGGCGACGTGAGCGTCCTCAAGCGCTGAGCAGAGCCGACAAAGCTGGCCGAGGCCATGGCGGGCATGGGTACTGCGCCGGTGGTTTGCGTCTCAACCGATCAGAGGAGCATTACGAATGAACGACGCTACCGCTTCCGCGCCGTCCCCCGGCGGCGCCCAAATCGTCGGCACGCCGCAGGATTCGTCCGGGCCCGGACCACGGCTGATGCTCGCCAGCACCCTGGAGGGCGATCCGGTCATCAATCGCGAAGGCGATAAGCTGGGCACGATCGACGAAATCATGCTCGATGTGCCGATGGGACGGATTGCCTACGCCGTGCTGTCGAGCGGCGGTTTTCTGGGCGTGGGCGACAAGCTCTTCGCTATCCCATGGGGAGCGCTCACCCTGGATACCGACAACAAGTGCTTCATTCTCGATGTGTCGAAGGAGCGGCTGGAAAAGGCGCCCGGTTTCGACAAGGACCACTGGCCCTCGCTCGCCGATCAAAGCTGGGCGAGCAGCGTGCACAAATACTACGTCACACCGCCGTATTGGGAATGAGGCGTGGCGTTGGAGCAAAGGAACATGCCATGAGATGCGAGACTTGCGGCAACGACTATGACAAGAGCTTCCAGGTGACTGCGGCCGGTCGCACGCACGTGTTCGACAGCTTTGAATGCGCCATACATGCGCTGGCCCCGATCTGCGCACACTGTGGTATCCGGATCGTCGGCCACGGCCTGGAAAAGGGCGATCGCATATTCTGCTGCGATCATTGCGCCGAGAAGCAAGGCGTGACCGAGCTGCGCGATCGCGCTTGACCGGCGCGCGGGGTCTTCGGCTGCCGTCAGCCTAGCCGGTTTCTGCCGCCGTCAGTCGGTTCTCGACCCGATCAACGCCTTCGATACTTCGTGCTATCGTGAGCGCGCGCTCGATTTCCGCCTGATTCGCGAGCCGCCCCGAGAGCGTAACCACGCCGCCCGAGGTGTGGACGTCGATGCTGGTGCCGGAAACGCCGGCGTCGGCCAGCAATGCCGTCTTGACCCGGGCCGTCAGCCCGCCATCGCTCAGCAATCGGCCGCTAGTTTGTGCGCCCTCTTTGATGACCTCGCCTGCCTTGCGCGCGAATTCGCCCGACTCGCGAGCGCCCTCGCGAGCCACTTCTTCCGCCTTGGACAGTGCCTGGTTGGCGCTGCGCACGGCCTCCGAGGCATTCTGCGCGGCGCGATCTTCCTGGGCGCGGTCACAGCCCGCTATGAGCACGGCAACGCCAAGGGCCGTCGCAACAGACCGTAGGCGCATCCCGCGGCGGTAGCCGTCCATCTCTTTGTGCTTCCTTCCGGTCTCCCAACGCGCCATGCCAGGCGCACGATGCAAACGCCGGCAACCTTGGGGGCTGCCGGCGCGAGCAGGCTTGATGCGCTGAATCTTCGGATCCTCAGATCGGCGGCCGGCGACCCATGACCGCGAACACGATTGCCAGGATGATCCCGATCACTGCCAGGGCCCATGCGATATTGACCGCGGTACCCGCAATGCCGCTGAAGCCCAGCACAGCAGCGATCAACGCGATGACGAAAAATGTGACTGCCCATCCGATCATGTCCATCTCCCGATAAGTATGAGGTTGATTCGCCTCGCTGCCGGTTGCCGCGGGAAATCGGGCGCCTGCACGGGCTTGCCTCCTCACCGCAAACAGCAGGCCCGAGTATCGGACCTATCCGACCGCGCCGCGCGAGCTGCTCAGGATCCACGCGGCGCCTAACGACCCACGTCCATAGGACACGTTCAAGGAGCCACCGCGCGAACCGGATGGTCGATCATGTTTCAACGCGCGACCATCGAAGCATTGCGCCGATCGGACGACATGGCCCCGGCCTGCTCCGCGCTCGCGGGGAATTGCATGACGACACGCTGCTTCCTCGGTCCGACGTTGACCTGCTGGGTGCGAGTCGCGCTGCCGAACCGTGCCTTGACGGTGTAATTTCCCGCCGGCAGCTTGGCCATCAGCCACGGTCCGTCGGTAACGGTCGAAAGCACGTTGTTACCGCGTGCATCGGCGATATCGACCTGCACGGCGGACAGGTATTCGCCCTCGGGCGCATAGGCAAATTCGAGCTGCAGGTTGTATTGACCCGACTGCGCGGCGAGCTGCTGGCGCGCGGCCAGGCCCACGCCACCGCTGGTGAATTCGACGCCCGAGGCACTGCGGCTGGCATCGCTTCGAGCCGGTTGGCCGGACTGTGCCTGCGCCATGCTGCCGACGAGGGCGAATGACGAGGCCAGCATTAAAGCTGCAAGAGACTTGCATTGGGCTGCAAAAGGCTTGCGTTTCATTGCTGAAGCTCCTGTTGTGGGTAAGTGCACCAAAACCCTCTGCAACCGGCGTGCCGCTCCGTTCCATGCATTCTCGTGCTC
>JBOIEI010000251.1:0-3564 GCA_050741055.1 Burkholderiales bacterium
CTATATCCTGGACGAGCCGACCACCGGCCTGCATTTTCACGACATCGATCTGCTGCTCAAGGTGCTGCACCGGCTGCGGGATCGCGGCAACACGGTGGTGGTGATCGAGCATAATCTCGATGTCATCAAGACGGCCGACTGGGTGATCGACCTCGGCCCCGAGGGCGGCGAGGCCGGCGGGCGGATCGTCGCCGCAGGGCGCCCGGAGGATATCGCCCGCAATCCCGCAAGCCACACCGGGGAGTATCTTCGGAATTTGCTTTGACGCTCGCCGCCGGGCGCGGTCGGCCGGTTCGAGCTGCAGCATGCCGCGGGAGCGAACAGCGCCGGAGAGGATGCGACGATGTACCTGCCAAAGACGTTCGAGGAGACCGATGCGGCGCGGCTGCAGGAATTCATCCGCCGCCACCCGCTGGCAACGCTCGTGAGCAACGACGCGAACGGCCTTTGCGCCGATCACATCCCCATGCTGGCCGAGACCGCCGCCGACGGCGCGCCGCTGCTGCGCGGACACGTGGCGCGCGCCAATCCGCTGTGGCGCAACCTCGGTGCCGGCGCCCCGGTTCTCGCGATCTTTCACGATGCCGGCGGCTACATCACGCCGTCCTGGTACGCCACCAAGGCGGAGACCGGCAAAGTGGTCCCGACCTGGAACTACGTCGCGGTCCATGTCCAGGGCAGCGCACGCGCAGTGGACGATCCCGACTGGCTGCAGGCGTTCCTGACTCGTTTGACGAGCGCGAACGAATCGGCTCGTGCGCAACCCTGGAAGCTCACCGACGCACCGGCCGAGTTCATCGCCACGCAGTTGAAGGCGATCGTGGGCATCGAGGTTGAGGTCGCGCACATGGTCGGGAAGTGGAAGTCGAGCCAGAACCGCGTTGCCCGCGACATCGACGGCGTGATCTCCGGGCTGCACGAGCACGGCGATTCCGATTCGCTGCGCATGGCTGCGGATGTCGAGCAGCGGCGCCCACGCTGACCGGAATCGCCACGGGCGCGCAGCCGGCACTCTCTCGTTCTCGAAGTGCGATTAAAGGCCTTCGGACGCCGGGCCGATAAGGGGCATTATCGAGTCGCGCATGCGCGCATCCGCCTCGGGTGCATCGGTTGCGCGGCCGCCCGATACCTCCATTGTCCAGGCCGAGCCATGCTGAGCTACGAAAACGTCTCCGATTTCCTCATCACCGGGTGCGCCGTCGCACCGGCCGTCGCGCTCTACACGGGACGCCCGGAGATCGCGCTGCTCTCGCACATCGTGCTGCTCTTTACCGGCGTGGCGCTGGCCGGCTGCGACCGCGACGCGCCGTTCCGACATCCGGAGCGGTTCCGGAACGATAAGAACCGATAATCGCGGCTGCGCATCCGCGGGCGTTCGAGACTCGATAGAGCCCGGCCGTCAGGCGCGGATTTTCACCGAATCGCCGACCGCGAGCCCCAGTACCGACGCCGCACTGGCGCGATTGCAGGCGAACTCGATCAGTCCCACGCTGTTCACATACCAGAACGCTTCGCCGGCAGGCGCTAGAGCGAACACTTCCGCATGCGGCACGTCGGCCTCATGGAGCGTGAGCACCGCGTTCCGGGCGAAGGCGTCGGCGCGCAGTCCCGTAGTCGCGTTGCCGTAGTGATCGATGTAGACGATCTCGGCAAGGTCCGTTTCCCCCAGCTGAACCTCGAGCGCGGCAAGCGGGCGCAGCGCGTCGCTGGGAAAGATCCCGAGCGCAAGCCGCGCGGCGATGGGGGCGAACAGATCGCGCCCATGGAACGAGCGCGACATCGTTTCCGGACGCCAGACGATTTCCCAGACAGCATTGTCGCGGCTGCGAGCGGCAACAACGGACAATAGCCCGTTGTCGGGACCGACGAAGTAGCATTCCTGAGCGCGCAGTACGACAGGCTTGCGGCTTGTGCCGACCCCGGGATCCACCACGGCCAGGATCACGCTGCCCGGGGCGAAGCGCTGCGACAGTGCGGCCAGCAGATGCGCGCCGGCCTCTACGCGAAATGCCGGGGCTTCGTGCAACAGATCGATGACGGCCACGGCCGGGGCGTGCCGAGCCAGCTCGGCCTTGACCTGACCGACGTAGATGTCGGCCGCGCCGAAGTCGGTGAAGAGGTAGATCACGCTGCCAGTGTAGCGTGATCAGGGGAGGGGGCTGGTCGAGGAACTCCACCGACGTTATCGGCGCGTTGTGACTCCGACTAACTTCGCCGTGTCCTTGCGAAGTTAGTCTGCGCCGTAATGCGCCCCGGCTTAGGCGGCCTTGCTCTCCTCAGCCTCGCTTTGCTCGGGCTGATCAAGCAATTCCACCAACGCCATCGGGGCATTGTGACTCCAACTAACTTCGCCGTGTCCCTGCGAAGTAAGTCTGCGCCGCAATGTTCCTCAGGCTGCTTTCGCTTCTTCGCCCTCTGCCCTATCGGCGATACCGGCGCATTGTGCCTCCGACTAACTTCGCCGTCCCTCACGAAGTAAGTCTTCGCCGTAACGCCCCTGCTAGGCGGCCTTGCTCTCTTCGCCTTCGCTCTGCTCCGGCTGATCGAGCAATTCCACCAACGCCATCGGGGCGTTATCACCCTTGCGGAAGCCGAACTTCAATATCCGCAGATAGCCGCCATTGCGGTTCGCAAAGCGCGGGCCGAGCTCGTCGAACAGCTTCACCACCATGTCGCGGTCGCGCAGCCGGTCGAAGGCAAGCCGCCGGTTCGCCAGGCTGGGCGCCTTGCCGAGCGTGATGATCGGCTCGACCACCCGACGCAGCTCCTTCGCCTTCGGCAAAGTCGTCTTGATCGTCTCGTGGCGCAGCAACGAATTGGTCATGTTGCGTAGCATGGCGAGGCGGTGGCTGGAGGTGCGGTTGAGCTTCCTCAGCCCGTGTCCGTGACGCATGGTTTGCTCCTTATCGCCGCCTTAACGTCGTTCCAGGCCCGACGGCGGCCAGTTCTCGAGCTTCATCCCCAGCGTGAGGCCGCGCGAGGCGAGAACTTCCTTGATTTCGTTGAGCGACTTGCGGCCGAGGTTCGGCGTTTTCAGCAGCTCCGTCTCGGTACGCTGGATGAGATCGCCGATGTAGTAGATGTTCTCGGCCTTGAGGCAGTTGGCGGAGCGCACGGTGAGCTCCAGGTCGTCCACCGGACGCAGCAGGATGGGATCGATTTGCTGCGGCTTCTGCGGCTCTTCCGAAAGCTGCGTGCCCTTGAGATCCGCGAACACCGACAGCTGCTCGACCAGGATGCGCGCGGCGTAGCGCACGGCTTCCTCGGGTTCGACCACGCCGTTGGTCTCGATATCCATGATGAGCTTGTCGAGGTCGGTGCGCTGTTCCACGCGCGCCGAATCGACGGCATAGCTCACGCGCCGCACCGGGCTGAACGAGGCATCGAGCATGATCGAGCCGATCGGGCGACCTTCCTCTTCGTTCAGGCTCGAGCGCACGGCCGCCGGCTGATAACCACGTCCCTGCTCGATCTTGATCTGCATGTCGAGCTTGCCGCCGGGGGTGAGATGCGCAATTACGTGCTCGGGATTGACGACCTCGACATCGTGCGACACGTCGATAT
>JBOIEI010000252.1:0-7361 GCA_050741055.1 Burkholderiales bacterium
GCGGAAATCTGCGCGATGTTCTCCGCCGTTCGCAGCGCTTTCACCCGCGGGGTGAGCGTGGTGATCGGCGCGACCGAATTGCACGTGATGCCGTGCTCGCCGAGGGTGTAGGCGAGAAAGCGCGTGAGCTGGATGACGCCGGCCTTGGATGCCGCATATGCCGGCGAGGTCGAGCTCGAGATCGTCCGGCCGGAAATCGAGGAGATCGTGACGATACGTCCGGCGGGCGATTTCTTCAGATGCGGGATGGCGGTCTTGCAGCACAGGAACGTGCCGCGCAGGTTGAGCGCAACGGTCTTGTCCCATTCCTCGACCGGCATGTCCTCGACGTTGGCAAGACGCCCATAACCGCCGGCGGAGGTCACCAGCACGTCGAGCCCGCCCAGCTCGCTCACCGTGCGGGCAATCGCGTCCTGGACGCTCTTCTCGTCGGTCACGTCGACGGCAACGGCGATCGCCTTGCCGCCCGCCGCGGCGATCTGGCGCGCAACCTCGGCTGCGCCGGCCTGGTCGATATCCAGCGCGGCCACCTTGGCGCCTTGCTGGGCGAAAGCTCGCGCGGTGCACGTGCCGATGCCTTGCGCGGCGCCGGTGACGGCGACCACGCGTCCTGACAACTCGGGATAGACGGCTGCCATCGTTTGCTTCGCCTCTCGATCGGATGGAAGGATGTTATCGCTGCGCGGCCGAATCGGTCGAAGGCATCGCGCTCGACGCGGCCCCGGCGAAGCGCTGCGCGATCTCGCTGCTTTGCGCCCGGGCGATCAGCCGCTCGGCGTCCTCCGCGAGCAGCAGCCGTTGCGCGACCAGCTCGCGGGTGTATCGCTCGAACCTGCGCACGTACTCGGCGTGATCCCCGTAACGCTCGGCGAGCGACGGGCGCGGATCGCCGGCGGCCTCTCGTTCGGCGCGCGTGGCCGCGAGGGGCCGGCAGCTCCCGTCGCGATCGCACAGCTCCCCCTCGGGATACGGCTCGCGATAGAGATTCCACCCGGTGTAAGTGGCGAGCGCAATCCCGATCTCGGGCAGGCGCACGCCGCTCGTCTCGTTGCCGTCGGCATCGACCTGCGGCACCAGCGCACGATAGGGCCTGCTCATGTCGAGGGCGGGCTCGATCCAATCGCGCAGCACGCCGATCGCGTTCGCGCGCCGCGCGACCGCCATCCCGGGGACGTCGGGAAAGCGAACCTCGTCCGCTGCGACCAGCGTGCCATCCCGGATGCTCGGCACGCGCGAAGCCGGCGGCGGCTTGCCGTCGACCCATTCGTCCAGCGCGATCAGGAGCGCTCGCAACGCCGGCGTGGGGCTGTGCGGATTGCGCGGATTGACGCAGGCGCCGCGCGTCGATTCCATCCAAGCTTGCCCCGCGTGTTGGGTGCCGGCGATGAAATAGACCCGCGCAGAGACGGGAAGCTCGACGTCACGCGCTCCCAGCGGATCGGTGGTCAGGAGCGAGGCGCCTTTCTGCCAATACTCGGTGGAAGTATTGCTCTCCATCCAGAGCGGATCGGCGCCGTCGTTGCGCATGCGCGAGCCACTGGTGCCGGTGACCGGATCGGTCATGCACGCCGCCGAGAACGGGAAGGCATTCTCGGGGAAGGCATGATCCTCGTGCTGCGTGTTGGTGCGTCCGGGCTGGCCGAACGCGTGATTCAGAAAGACGCCGCCCACGCCTGCCGTGTGCGAGAGCATCCCGTCGAACACCCTCCCGCCCTTCCCGTCGCGGTTGAATCCCTCCCGGACGAAGTCGCGCAGAAAGCGGCCCGCCTGCGAGATGCCGAATGCCAACGCGGCGCGCGTCTCGAATCGGATCGGGTTCGGCGTCTTGGCGTCGTCGGGACGGCCGCTGCGCAGGAACGAGACGAAGTCTCGCGTCGCCGCGAATCCGACGCCCAGCACGTGCGGGTTCATCGCCGGATAATGCAATTCGTACAGGGCCCCGGGCTCGGGCATCGTGCCCTCGGGCAGCAGCCGGATCTCGCGGGCATTGGCGTACGCCCAGCGCGAGCGCGGAACTTCCTCGCGCCGATCGATTTCGCGCCTGCGCACGGTGAGCCGCGCCTGCGATTGATCGAGGCTCGCGGCTTCGTGGCTGAGACGGAAAGTCGCCTTGACCCCGCCGCGCGTCCCGCTCACCAGCTCGTCGCGGATCGTCTGCACGATCGGTCTGCCGCCGTCGGTCGCGATCACCGGCGCGAGGCTCAGCGCGCCGTCGCCGGCCGGCACCGTCGAATCCCAGCCACTCCAAACCAGTGTGTAGCCGCGGCGCAAGAAAAGCCCATTGCCGGCGTCTTTCACGGTGCGCGGATCGTTGCTGGATGCCGGACCGGAAAGCTTCGCGTCCATCAGGCGCCAATGCACGTACATCCGGCCGCGGTTGGTGACGTCGTAGATGAGGGCCCGGTTGCCGCGTGCGGAATCGGCAGGCCGCAGCAGGAAGAAATCGATCTCGTATTCAACGCGCCCGCGCGAATTTCGGCGCGCTTTGTCGAGGTTCACGATGACCCCGTTGCGCGGATCAGCCGAGTCGAGCTCGCCGAAAAACTTGCCCTTCACGCGCTCGTACGCGCCAGTGGCGCCGAACGGCGTCGAATCGGCGAAGGGCTCCACGCCGTCGATGCGTATCGTCGTCATACGCGTCTGCGAAGAAGCGCAAAGCCCTGCGATGGCGCGTGCCGCCACGAGCTCACCGAACGGCCCGTCACCGTTACGCCTCCCGCCCGCGTCTGGCGTGCGCCGCCAGCACCAGCGCGACGCACGCGGTCAGCCGCTTGGCATATGCGATGTGAATGAACTCGTTCGGACCGTGCGCGTTCGAGTGCGGCCCGAGCACCCCGGTGATGAGGAACTGCGCCTGCGGAAAGTGCTTGCCCAGCATGCCCATGAAGGGGATCGTGCCGCCCTCGCCGACCATTGCGGCCGGCCTGCCGAACACCGCCTCCGACGCGCCGTGCGAAGCCTCCAGCAGCCACGGCGCTAGCGCCGGCGCGTTCCAGCCGCTCGCCCCCTGATCGGGCTGGAAGACCACCTTGGCGCCGCAGGGCGGATCGGCTTCCAGGATGCGCTTCAGATCGCGCGTCGCCTGCGCGCCGTCGATCAGCGGCGGGATGCGCAGGCTCAGCTTCAGCTCCGTGTAGGGACGCAGCACGTTGCCGGCGTTCGCGATCGGCGGCAGCCCGTTCGCCCCGACCACCGACAGGAACGGCCGCCAGGTGCGATTGAGCACCGCCTGCGCCGGATCGTCGACCATCGCACTCGTCCGACCGGCGAACGGATACTTGCGCACGACTTCCGTGCCGAGCATCGCGCCGACCGCGCTCGCCTGCTCCAGCCGCTCCTGCGGGATCGGACAATGGAATTCGGCGGGCAGGATGCGGCCCGTGCGTGCGTCTTCGATCCGGTCGAGCAGCATCCGGGCGATCCGAAACGACGAGGGCACCAGCCCGCTGGCATCGCCCGAATGCACGCCCTCGGTCAGCACGTCCACGCGCAAGGTGCCGGCCGCGATACCGCGCAGCGACGTGGTGAACCAGAGCTGCTCGTAGTTGCCGCAGCCCGAATCGAGCCCGATGACGAGATCGACCTTGCCCACACGCGCCGACAATGCCTCCAGGTAATGCGGCAAATCGTAACTGCCGCTTTCCTCGCAGCACTCGATCATCGCCACGCAGCGCGCATGCGCGATGCCCTGCGCGCGCAACGCCATGACGGCGGCAAGCGAGGCGAACACCGCGTAACCGTCGTCGGCGCCGCCACGGCCGTAGAGCTTGTCGCCTTCGATCACCGCCTGCCAAGGACCGAGCCCCTCGCGCCATCCGGTCATTTCGGGCTGCTTGTCCAGATGGCCATAGAGCAGCACCGTGCCGGGCGCATCGCCCGGGATTTCGAGGAAGAGCAGCGGCGTGCGCCCGGGCAGTCGGACGATCTCCACCGTCATGCCCGGCACCGGCTGACGCTGGCACCACTGGGTGGCGAGCTGGACGGCCTGCTCGATGTAGCCGTTGGCCTCCCACGCAGCGTCGAAGTGCGGCGACTTGCAGGGGATGCGGATGTATTCGGTCAGGCGCGGGACGATCTCACGGTCCCACATGGCGAACACGAAATCGCGAGCGGCGTCGGCGTTCATGAGCACTCGAAGGAAGCGGCGCGTAAAAGCATATCAGTTTCGGTGCGATCGCAGACACGGGCGGCGAGCCGTCCGAGAGGCTGGTCGCGCATGCCGGTGCATTGACCTGCGCCACGCCCTCCCGCACACTGCGCACGCAAGCAGCTGGGGCGTCCCGGATCTGTCGGCGAGCCGAGCGGGAGGAGGAGCATGGAGCAGCGTTACGACTACATCATCGTCGGAGCAGGCTCGGCAGGGTGCGTCCTGGCCAATCGGCTCACCGAGTCGGGCGAGCATCGCGTCCTGCTGCTCGAATCCGGCGGGCGCGACAGCAATCGCTGGATCCATGTTCCGATCGGTTTCGGCAAGGTCATGTTCGACCGCAAGGTCAACTGGATGTTCGAGACCGAGCCCGAGTCGCGCATGAACGGGCGCAACATCAAGATCCCGCGCGGGCGCGTGCTCGGCGGTTCCAGCTCGATCAACGGGCTCATCTACATCCGCGGCCAACACGAGGACTTCGACGACTGGCGGGCGGCTGGCAATCCCGGCTGGGGTTTCGAGGATTGCCTGCCCTATTTCAAGAAGGCGGAGCATCAGTCGCGCGGCGGCGACGAATGGCACGGCGTCGGCGGGCCGCTGTGCGTCTCCGATGTGAAGGACCGTCATCCGCTGGCCGATTCCTTCATCGAAGCCGGCGCCAAGCTGGGGATCGACCGCAACGACGACTTCAACGGCGCGCGCCAGGAGGGGCTCGGCTACTTCCAGGGCACCGCCCGCAACGGCATGCGTTGCAGCGCGGCCGTCGCCTATCTGCGCCCGGCCATGCAGCGCCGCAATCTCACGGTCGTCACCGACGCGCACGCCAACCGGATCCTGACGGAAGGTACCCGCGCGACCGGCGTCGCCTACACGGTGGACGGCATGGCGCAGCAGGCGTTCGCCGAGCGCGAGGTCATCGCCGCCGCCGGCGCCATCCAGTCGCCGCAACTGCTGCAGCTTTCGGGCATCGGTCCGGGCGAGTTGCTGCAGCAGCACGGCATCGGCGTGGTCAGGGCGTTGTCCGGCGTCGGCAAGAACCTGCAGGATCATCTGCAGGCGCGCATGATCTGGCGCTGTTGCGAGGCTGTCACGGTGAACGACGACCTCATGAGCTGGCGGCGCAAGGCGATGATCGGCCTGCAGTACGCATTGAAGCGCAGCGGGCCGCTGTCGTGGTACGCGGGGCTTGCCGGGGGCTTCGCGCGCACCCGGGCCGAGCTCGACCGGCCCGACGTGCAGTTCCACTTCTTCCCCTACTCGACCGACCGCACCGATCCCAGCCTGCACCGCTTCTCCGGCTTCACGATGTCGGTGTGCAAGCTGCGTCCGGACTCGCGCGGCACGGTTCAGATCAAGTCGGCCGACCCGTTTGCGGCCCCGGCGATCCAACCGAATTTCCTCGAGCGCGAATCCGACGTGGCCACCATGCTCGACGGCCTCAAGCTCATCCGCAGCTTCGCCGCCACCGAGGCGCTCTCGCGCTGGATCGTGGCGGAGCACGACCCGGGGCCCGCCTGCGCCAGCGACGACCAGCTGGTCGACTTCGTCCGAAACAAAGGGATAACGGTCTACCATCCGGTGGGCACCTGCAAGATGGGCGCCGACGCCGACGCAGTCGTCGACACCCAGCTGCGGGTACACGGCATGGACGGGCTGCGCGTGATCGATGCTTCCGTCATGCCGCTGCTCACCTCGGGCAATACCAATGCGCCGGTCATCATGGTCGCCGAGAAGGCCGCCGACATGATCCTCGGCAGGCCCTGAAATCCGTGGAAGAAGAAGGCAGCCGCATAAACGAGCAACGCGTGGGCGATCCGGTCGATGCCCGGCCGGCGGAACGTCCGCAAAGAACACCGCTGGCGGGACGCTACGTGGACGTGGTCCCCGTGGACGCGGCCGCGCACGGCGACGATTTGTTTGCCGCAGCCACAGGACCCGGCACCGAAACGATGTGGACCTATCTTTCGGTCGGCCCGTGGCCGGATCGCGCCAGTCTCGACGCCTGGCTGCGAGCGGCGGAGGGATCACAGGACCCGTTCACCTACGCGCTGGTGGAGAAGACGAGCAACCAGGCGCTCGGGATCGCGACTTACATGCGCATCGAGCCCAAGCACCGCGTCATCGAGGTGGGCGGCATCTGGTATACGCCGGCGCTACAGCGCACGCGCGCCGCGACCGAGGCCATGTACCTGATGGCCAAGCACGCGTTCGAGGTTTTGCGCTACCGGCGCTACGAGTGGAAGTGCAATGCGTTCAACGAGCCGTCGCGGCGGGCCGCCCTGCGTCTGGGGTTCACCTACGAAGGGCTTTTTCGCCAGCACATGATCGCGCGCGGGCGCAATCGCGACACCGCCTGGTTCTCGCTGCTCGAAGCCGAGTGGCCGGCGCGCCGTGCGGCCTTCGAGCGCTGGCTCGAACCGGAGAACTTCGATGCGGCGGGCCGACAGCGCACCGCGTTGGCCGCCGGCGGTATACCGCCGGCCGCTTAGCGAGCTTGTGCCGAATGGCCGTTGGCCCGAAGGCAGAGCGGAGCGGAGCGCGGAAAGGGGCTTGTCGGCCACGTTCCGGATCATCGCTAAGGCGTGCGTCTTGGCGGGTGCCGCGATTCGCCTGCGCTGGTCCGTGATTCCGTTGCTCGGCGCGCTCGGTGCGGCGCCCGCCGGCGGCGGCGACGTAGGCCCGCGACCCGCAGCAAGAGAAACACCCATTGTCATCGCGCATCGCGGCGCGAGCGGCTATTTTCCCGAGCACACGCTGGCGGCGTATGGGGCCGCGATCGACATGGGCGCCGATTTCATCGAGCCCGATCTGGTCATGACCCGCGACGGCGCGCTCATCGCCCGGCACGAGAACGCGCTCGCGATGGTGGACGAAGCAACCGGCGGCGTGGTCGAGGCGACCACCAACGTGCACACGCTGCCGCAGTTCGCCGCGCGCCGTACCACCCGGTTGGTGGACGACAAGCGCATCACCGGCTGGTTCGCCGAGGACTTCACGCTGGCCGAGATCGAGACCCTGCGGGCACGCGAGCGCATCCCGCGCGAGCGCCCGCGCAACACCGAGCACGACGACCGCTATCCGATTCCCACGCTGCAGGAGATCATCGATCTGGCCAAGCAGCGTGGCGCCGAGCTCGGACGCGCGATCGGCATCTATCCGGAAACCAAGCATCCGAGCTATCACGCCGCAATCGGCTTGGCCCTGGAGCCGGCGC
>JBOIEI010000253.1:0-12425 GCA_050741055.1 Burkholderiales bacterium
GGCTCAACCGGATCCTGGGCACCATTCACGTCTATCCGACGTTTGCCGAAGCGAACAAATACGCCGCCGGCCAATGGAAGAAGGCGCATGCGCCGCAGCGCTTGTTGCGGCTGGTGGAACGATTTCATGCCTGGAAGCGTGCCTGACATGGGACAACTCATTCGGGCGCAGCCGATACGCGAGCCGGCGCGTCCGAGTCACCATCCGGCCTGGCTCGCGGCTGCGGCCAGGAGGCCGGCGTGAGCAGCCGGTTGTCGGTCGTGGTGCCCGCGCTCGACGAGGCGCTGCATCTGGGGGCGACGCTGGCAGCCCTTGTACCGGCGCGGGCACGAGGCGCGGAAGTGCTCGTCGTCGACGGCGGCAGCGGCGACGAGACCGTGGCGCTCGCGCGGCCCCTGGCCGATCGCGTGTTGCATTCGCCGCGTGGGCGCGCCGTGCAGCTCAATGCGGGCGCGGCCGCGGCCCGGGGCGATATCCTGCTTTTCCTGCACGCCGATTCGATCGTGCCCCCCGCATTCGATCGCGCCATCGAAGCGGCCGTGGCGGGTCACGCATGGGCCTGGGGACGGTTCGACGTGCGCATCGACGGGGGCCCTCGTGTGCTTGCGCTCGTGGCGCGGATGATGAACTTGCGCTCGCGTGTGACCGCCATTGCCACCGGAGATCATGCCCTGTTCGCCACGCGGGCGCTGTTCGAGCGCGTCGGCCGCTTCCCCATGCAACCGCTGATGGAGGACATCGCATTCTGCCGCCATGCCAAGCGCATCGCGGCCCCGATCCGGTTGCGCGAATCGGTGCTGACCTCGGGCCGGCGCTGGGCGCGGCACGGCGTCGTGCGTACGATACTGCTCATGTGGCGGCTTCGACTGGCCTATTTCCTCGGCGCCGATCCGGCTCGGCTCGCCGCCCGCTATCGCGATGCCCGTTGACCCGGATCTCGCGCTGTTGATCTTTGCGCGCGCGCCTGTTCCCGGTCGCGCCAAGTCGCGTCTGATCCCGAGCCTCGGCGTCGAAGGCGCGGCGCTGTTGCAGCAACGAATGACCCGACGCGTGCTCGCGACCGCCACCGCGGCCGGTGTCGGCACGGTATTCCTCTGGTGCACGCCGTCTGCGCGCCACCCGTTCTTCGTTGCCTGCCGTGCAGCGTACGACGTGGCGCTGCGCACGCAGAGCGGCGCAGACCTCGGCCAGCGCCTGCTCGGCGCACACGACCGGACCTTCCGCTCGTACGCGCGGCTGCTTGTAATAGGCACCGACTGCCCCATGTTGAGCTCACCGGATTTGCATGCGGCCCGAACGGAACTTCGGCGCAGCGATGCCGTCGTAATCCCCGCGGAGGACGGCGGCTACGTCCTGCTGGGGCTGGCGCGCCCTTGCCCCGAGGTATTTCGGAATATCGACTGGGGCAGCGCCCGGGTGCTCGAGCAGACCCTCGCGGGCTTGCGGGAAAACGGCCGTTCCTGGCGCCTACTACCGCCGCTGTGGGACGTCGACCGTGAAGAGGATGTCGTGCGCCTCGCCGCTTACCTGCCCGATATGGTCGCTGACCTGCCAACCCTTTTTCGGCTTGCGCGTTAAGCGCCAACTGGCACAATACGCGCTTTTTACACTTGGAGAGGATTGTTCTTTATGTCCGATCTGGCCGCTGTTCAGGCCTCGCAACAGTCCCAGGCGCAGTTACCGCTGCATTGGTACTTCGACGAGCGCATCGCTGCGCTGGAACAGCGCCTGCTGTTTGCGGCGGGGCCGGGATATGTCGGACATGAGCTGCTGGTGCCGGAGAGCGGTGACTTTCACAGCCTCGACTGGTCGGGCGATTCGCACGTGCTCGTGCGCAACGAGCACGGCGTCGAATTGCTCAGCAACGTGTGCCGGCATCGTCAGTCGACCATCCTCAAAGGCCGGGGCAACACCCGCGCACTGGTGTGTCCGCTGCATCGCTGGACCTACGGCCTGGACGGAAAGCTGCTCGGAGCGCCGCATTTCCCCCTGCGTCCCTGCCTGGATCTGACGCGCGTTCGCACGCGGTGCTGGAACGGCTTGTTGTTTCGCGGCCCGCGCGATCCGGCAAAAGACCTTGCCCCCGTGCGCTGCCAGGAGCTTCTGCGCTTCGATGGATTCGTATTCGACCGCGTGGAAACAACCGAGTACCGGTTCAACTGGAAGACCTTCATCGAGGTCTACCTGGAGGATTACCACGTCGAACCGTTCCATCCCGGCCTGAGCAACTTCGTCGACTGCAATCATCTCGAGTGGGATCTCGGCGACTGGTACAGCGTTCAGGTCGTGGGCGTGAACCGGGCGCTGCAACGGCCGGGCACGCCCGTCTACCGGCAATGGCACGAGCAGGTGCTCAAGCAAGGCAACGGAGAAGCCCCCGCGATCGGCGCCATCTGGATGGTGTACTACCCGAACGTGATGATCGAGTGGTATCCGCACGTGCTGGTCGTGAGTACCGTGCTGCCGCGCGGTCCGGAAGCATGCACCAACGTGGTCGAGTTCTACTTTCCGGAAGAGATCGCCTTGTTCGATCGCGACTTCGTCGAGGCCGAGCGCAAGGCCTACCTCGAAACCGCGGCCGAAGACGAAGTCATCTGTGATCGTATGACCGAGGGCCGGCGCGCCCTGTTCCTCCAGGGGCTGAACGACGTGGGTCCGTACCAGTCGCCGATGGAAGACGGCATGCGGCACTTCCACGAGTTCCTGCAGCGCGAGCTGGCGCAGCACCTGTAGAACCCCTCTCGACACGGCCCGCAAAAAAAGAGGCGCGGTCGCCCGCGCCCAAGGAGGGGTCTCGAGCGCGCATCAGAGCGGCGGCGCAAGCGCTTTGTATTCCCGCTGGCGCCGGCTGCGTTCGGCGTTCCTGACCGCATCGCCCAGCGATCCGCAGCGGCGCGATGCGCCCAGGCCGACCTCGCCGCAGAGATCGAGCAGATCGCTGCAAAGCAGGAGCGCCTTCCCTGGCGCAGGTCGGCATCGGGTCGAGCGCGTTGCCGATGTGTTTTCGTTCTGAGCCGGCTTCATGGTGTGCTTTCCGGTCGAATCTGCGGTGCGCATTGGCAGGCATTGTGGCGTGCGGCCGCGCGACTGCGAATAGGACATCGGTATTAGGCAGCGGCGCCCGGGAAGCTCATGTCGCCGCCCCTCGCCCCGGAAGCTCGCACCGCCGTGGTCCGCGGATTCCCGGCCCCACCCCGAAGGAAGAGGGGAGCCCTTGAATGCCGCTGTCCTAGCACCGAGGTCGTATTCCTTCTCGCCCAGCCGGGGCTATACTGGCCGCAACGAGCGCGAAATGACATCGACAAATGGGGCGCTCGTTCTGGCGCAGGGGAGGCGGCAATGAAGATCCTGGTAGTGGATGATCATCCACTGATTCTCGAAGCGCTCAAGCAAGTGCTGCGCGACCTTCATCCCGATATCGAAGTGCTGGAGGCTCGCGATGCAACCCAGGCCATCGAACAGACCCGCGCACATCCGGACTTGGCGCTTGTCCTGCTCGACCTGACGCTGCCCAGGACGCACGGCCTGGAACTGCTGGGCGAGCTGCGCACCGGTTCGCCCGACGTACCAGTGGTCGTGCTGTCGGCGACCGAAGATCGTGAAACGGTATTGCGGGCGATCAACGACGGCGCCATGGGATTCATCCCCAAGACCGCCAAGACCGAGGTGCTGATCGCCGCCTTGCGGCTGGTCTTCTCGGGCGGCGTCTATTTGCCGCCATCGGTATTCGCGGGCCCGGCGCACGCGGTATCCGAGCCCCGGCCGGCCGCCCCCGGCCCGCGCTCGCCGCGAGAAGCCGGCCTCACCGAGCGGCAGGCCCAGGTGCTCGCGCTGCTGGTGCAGGGCAAATCGAACAAGTTGATCTGCCGCGCGCTCGACCTGGCGGAGGGAACGGTCAAGATCCATGTCACCGCCATATTGCGGGCCCTGAACGTCTCCAACCGCACGGAGGCCCTGGTGGCGGTGAGCCGCATGGGACTGAGACTGGACGCGCTGCTGCCGGAAAAGCCCGCAGGCGCGCGCTAGCCTTGCTCGCGATGAGCGCTGTCAAGTCCGCCGTCTCGCCTGCCGTCGAGCCCGCGGTCGAGTCCGCCATCTCTCCCGAATCCGGAGCTACCGCCCAGCTCGACTCGGCCGCTCGGCAGCAATTCGAGCGCATGCGACAGGCGCAGGTGCGGGCCGACCTGATTGCCTCCATCTACAGCCACATCCCCCGCTCCTCCATGGGCGTCATGGCCGGCGCTCTTACGGTGGCCTGGGGCATGTGGGGTCAGGTCTTGCACGTTGCGCTGATGCTGTGGCTCGGCGCGATCGGCGCCGTGCTGGTATGGCGCCTATGGCTGCACCGCGCATTTCCCGGACAACTGCGCGAGGAGCAGCACATTGCTCACTGGGAGCGGCATTGGACGCTGAGCACCGCCGTGCACGGGGCCGTGTGGGGCAGCTCGGCGGCGTTCATGTACATCCCCGGCTCGCCCGAGTACCAGGCGCTGCTGCTGGTGGCGCTGTTCGCCATCAGCACGGCGGCCGTGCCCCTGATCGGCAGGCATCTGCCGTCGCTGTATGCCTTCGTCCTGACCGTGCTGATGCCGATCATCCTGCGCCTGGCGCTGGAAGGCGGTGCGGTGCGCATCCTGCTTGCCGTCATCAGCGCGCTCGTGATGTACGGCATTTTCCTGTTCGGGCGCGAGCTCAATCGCACCATCACCGATTCGGTGCGCCGTCAGTACGAGAATATCGACCTGATCGCACAGCTGACCGAGCAGAAGGCCGAGGCGGATGCGGCCCGTGGCGAAGCCGATCGCGCCAATCGGATGAAGACGCGCTTTCTGGCGGCGGCGAGTCACGACTTGCGCCAGCCCATGCACGCCCTGGGTCTGTTCAGCGATTCGCTGCGGCGCCGTATCGTCGAGCCGCAACAGCGGGCGCTTGCGGACCGGGTGTGCGAGTCGGCGCACGCACTGGAGAAGACGTTCGATGCGCTGCTCGACATTTCGCGCCTGGATGCCGGCATCGTGCAGGCCAACACCGAACCGTTTCTGCTCCAGACGCTGCTCGAGCGAGTGCTGGACGACTGCGGCTCGGAGGCGGCCGCGAAGGCGATTACGCTTCGAACCGTGCGCACGGGGCTCGCGGCGCACAGCGATCCGGTGCTGGTCGAGCGCATTCTGCGCAACCTGGTGAACAACGCCATACGCTATACCGACCGCGGCAAAGTGCTCGTCGGCTGCCGCGCGCGCGGAGCAACCGTACGGGTCGAAGTGTGGGACACCGGAGTCGGCATTGCGCCGGACAAGCGCGAGCGCATCTTCGAGGAGTTCTATCAGGCCGCCGAACGCGACCGGCGCGAGGGGCTCGGCCTGGGCCTCGCCATCGTGCGGCGGATGGCGAGGCTGCTCCAGGTCGAATTGTCGCTGCAATCGACGCTCGGGCGGGGCAGCGTGTTCCGGTTCGCGCTGCCGCGCTGCGATCCAGCTCAGGTCGTGCGTGCGCAAGACAGCGCCGAATCGCCTGCGGCGAGCGTCTCATTGAAGCAAGCGGTGGTGCTGGTGATCGACGACGACCCGGCGGTGCGGGAAGCCATGGCCGAATCGCTGCGGCTCTGGGGTGCGCGCGCCGTGACCGCGAAATCGCTGGGCTGCGCGCTGGAACGACTGCCCGAGTGCGGCCGCTATCCCGATGCCATCGTGTCCGACTTCCGCCTGGGTGACGAGCACAATGGTCTCGAAGCGGTCGCGCGCATCCGCCACGAACTGGGCATCGACGTGCCCGCGATGATCGTCACCGGGGATACGGCGCCGCGATGCTTGCGGGTGATCCAGGCATCGGGCTTGCGCTACCTGCCGAAGCCAGTAACGCCCGAGCGGCTGCTCGCCGAGCTTCAGTCGCTCGTGGAAGAGGGAAGCAAGCCCTTGGTGTAGAGTAATTCGCCATGCGCGCACTGCTCGCCGACATCGTCCTGGTGCTGCATTTCGCCATCACCGCATTCATCGCCGGTGGCCTGGTCTTCACCTGGCTCGGAGCCGCACTCGGCTGGCAGTGGATACGCGCGCTCCGCTTTCGGCTGGCGCACCTTGCGGCCATCACGTTCGTGGCGGCGGAGGCTTTGTTCGGAATCGTGTGCCCGCTGACGCTGTGGGAGGATGCGCTGCGCTCTAGCGCGGGCGAGCGCAGCTTCGTCGCGCGCTGGCTCTCGCGGCTCCTCTACTACGATTTGCCCGAGTGGGTTTTCACTGCGAGCTACGTCGCGGCCGCGCTCGCCACGCTTGCGGCCTGGTGGGTGGTTCCGCCACGGAGCCGTCTGCGCGGATGAGCCGGACAAGCTCGCCGCCGGAAGGATGCTTCAGGTCAACGCATCCGAGAAAATGCTGTGCGCCCACCCCATCGCGAATTCGGCTTCCCTGCTGGAGATTGCCGCAGACAGACCGCCTGCACCCTTGACCGCCACGAGGGTCTTCTGAGCCGGATCGTAACGATGCACCGAGGCGACATGGACTACGTCCCGGTCGCTGATCCAGCTGTAGCAGACGTTGGAAAGGATCGGCTCCGGGTTCACTGCGCGGCCGGTCATCAGGGCGACGATCGCGTCGGCGACGAGCTTGCCGTGCTGATTGGCCATGTGGCCCGACTTCGGCATGGCCGGGGCGGACAAGGTGGAATCGCCCAGGACGTGCACATTCGGCGCCACGATCGATTCGGCCGTCAGCCAGTCGACCTCGCACCAGCGGTCATTGGCGGTGATGAGACCCGATTGCCTTGCAATGTCGCCGGCGCGATTGGGCGGAACGACATTGAGCACATCGGCCTTGACGTCTTCGAACTGCAGCTTGGCGGTCATTCCCGCCACGTCGACGTCGACCAGCTCGCTGTTCGGCCGGTACTCGATGAGACCCTTGTAGGGACCGTTCCATGCCGTCATGAACAAGCCCTTCTTCGACTGCACGTCCTCGTTGGCATCGAGCACCAGGACCTTCGCGCGAGGCTTGTGCTGCTTGAAGTAGAACGCGACCTGGCAGACGCGCTCGTAGGGTCCGGGCGGACAGCGGTACGGCGATCGGGGTATGCAAAGCGCGTACACCCCGCCGTCTCGCATGGACTCGAGCTGCTTGCGCAGCAGCACGGTCTGCGGGCCGGCCTTCCACGCATGCGGCACCCGTTCCCGGGCCGCCGGGCTCTTGAGCCCGGGAAGATTGTCGTAGACGAGACCGACCCCCGGCGCCACCACCAGCCGGTCGTACGCAAGCATCTGCCCATCGGCGAGCCGCACTCGGCGCTGCGCGGCATCGATTGCGCTGGCGCGAGCACGCACGAGCTTCACGCCCCGGTCGCGCTGCAGCCGGTCGTAGCCGACAGTGAGCTCTTCGAGCGCGAGGTTGCCGCCGAGCACCCGGTTGCTGAAGGGGCAGGAGACGAAGCTCTGGTTCGGCTCGACCAGGGTGACTTCGATCTGTGGCGCCCACAAGCGGATGTATTTGGCCGCAGTCGCGCCGCCGAAGCCACCCCCGATCACGACGACCTTGCCGCCCCCGCCACCTCCTCGTCTCGAGGCGGTGCGCGCACACCCGTATAGCGCTCCGGCGCTCACAGCGGCGCCGGCCCCAAGCGTCTTGACGAACCCGCGTCGCGATATTTTCATGGCATCCCTCGCGTGGCCGAAGATGCCGGTCAGCGCGGCTGCCTGGAAAAATACTCCGCAATGCGCTCGAGCTCGGCATCGCTGTACCCGGCCGCGTACTGATGCATGATCGTGGCCGCCGTGCGCTTGCCCGCTTTGAACTCCCCGAGGATGGTGAGCAGGTCGGACTTGGACCGGCCTGCGATCGAAGGCACGGCGCCGGCGCTGCGGCCGTTGGTGCCGTGACAGCTCGCGCAGCTTGCCGCCCACGAGCGCGCCGCGTAATCCTGAGCTGTAGCACTGCCGGCCCAGCTCAACGCCAGGCCGGCGACCAGGCCGATATTCACGCCGTAGCGCGCTCGCGTCATGTATCGGTCCGCGAAACCCGACGAGCCGGCTTCGCCTCCGGATGGCTAGTTGGCGGGGGCCGGCAATGCGGGCGGCGGCAACAGCGCCACGCCTTCTTCGGCGAAAACGAGGTGCACCACTTCGTTCTCGTCGATATCCACCGTGACCCGGCCGCCGTTGGCAAGCCGGCCGAACAGCAGCTCGTCGGCGAGCGCCTTGCGGATCGTGTCCTGGATGAGGCGGGCCATCGGCCGAGCGCCCATCTGCGGATCGAACCCCTTCTGCGCCAGCCAGTCCTTCAGCGCCTGCGTGAACGAGGGCTCGACCTTCTTTTCGTTCAGCTGCCCCTCGAGCTGCATCAGGAACTTGTCCACCACGCGCAGGATCACCTCGTGATCGAGCGGCGCGAACGAGATCATCGCGTCCAGCCGGTTGCGGAACTCGGGCGTGAACATGCGCCGAATTTCCACCATTTCGTCTCCGACCTGGGTCGCGGAAGTGAACCCGATCGACACGCGGTTTAGTTCCGCGGCGCCCGCATTGGTCGTCATGATGATGATGACGTTGCGAAAGTCGGCCTTGCGCCCGTTGTTGTCGGTGAGCGTGCCGTGGTCCATCACCTGCAGCAGGATATTGAAGATATCCGGGTGCGCTTTCTCGATTTCGTCGAGCAGCAGCACCGCGTACGGATGCTTGGTGATGGCCTCGGTGAGAAGGCCGCCCTGATCGAACCCGACATACCCGGGAGGGGCGCCGATCAGTCGCGATACGGCGTGCCGCTCCATGTATTCGGACATGTCGAAGCGGATCAGCTCGACGCCCATGATGTAGGCGAGCTGGCGCGCGACTTCGGTCTTGCCGACCCCGGTCGGTCCGGAGAACAGGAAGCTGCCGATCGGCTTGAGCGGATTGCCCAGGCCGCTGCGCGCCATCTTGATGGCGGCGGCAAGCGCTTCGATCGCCTTGCCCTGCCCGAACACGACGCTCTTCAGATCGCGGTCGAGGTTGCGCAGCGAGCTGCGATCGTCCGCGGATACCGACTGCGGCGGGATACGCGCGATCTTGGCCACGATCTCCTCGATCTCGCTCTTGCCGATGGTGCGCTTCTGCTTCGAGCGCGGCAGGATGCGCTGCGCTGCACCAGCCTCGTCGATCACGTCGATCGCCTTGTCCGGCAGGTGACGGTCGTTGATATAGCGGGCAGCAAGCTCCGCCGCCGCGCTCAAGGCCGATGCGGAGTACTTGATGCCATGGTGCGCTTCGAACCGGCTCTTCAGGCCGCGCAGGATCGCGACCGTTTCCTCCACCGAGGGCTCTGTCACGTCGATCTTCTGGAAACGACGGGACAACGCATGGTCCTTCTCGAACACGCCCCGGTACTCGTTGTACGTGGTTGCCCCAATGCACTTCAACTGGCCGGTGGACAACGCCGGCTTGAGCAGATTGCTTGCGTCCAGCGTCCCCCCCGAGGCGGCCCCGGCGCCGATCAGGGTATGGATTTCGTCGATGAACAGGACCGCGTTGGGATTGTCGACCAGCTGCTTGAGCACGGCCTTCAGACGTTGCTCGAAGTCGCCGCGGTACTTGGTGCCGGCGAGCAGCGCGCCCATATCCAAGGCGTACACCTGGGCGCGACGCAACAGGTCGGGAACGTTGCCCTCCACGATGCGCCGGGCAAGCCCTTCCGCGATCGCGGTCTTGCCCACGCCGGCCTCGCCGACCAGCAGCGGATTGTTCTTACGCCGCCGGCATAACGTCTGGATGACACGCTCGATCTCCCGGTCGCGCCCGATGAGGGGATCGATCTTGCCCGCCAGCGCCAAAGCATTCAGATTCTGGGTGTACGTTTCCAGCGCCCCGCCCGCCTGCTGTTCCTGCTCGGGCTGCTCCTCGGCCTCCTGCTTGGCCGGGGCACTTTCCTGCGCCTTGCGGATGCCATGGGAGATGAAATTCACCACGTCCAGGCGCGTAACGCCCTTCTGGTGCAGGAAATAGACGGCGTGCGAGTCCTTTTCGCCGAAGATGGCGACCAGCACGTTGGCGCCGGTCACTTCCTTCTTGCCGGAGGACTGCACGTGCAGGATCGCGCGCTGGATGACCCGCTGGAAACCCAGCGTGGGCTGGGTATCGACGTCGTCTCCGGACAGCTTCGGCGTATGCTCGGCGATGAATTCGGTCAACTGCTTGCGCAGGTCGTCCACCTCTACGGCGCAGGCGCGCATGACGTCGGCCGCCGTGGGGTTGTCCAGCATGGCGAGCAAGAGGTGCTCCACCGTGATGAATTCATGGCGCTTCTGACGTGCATCCATGAACGCCATGTGCAGGCTGACTTCGAGCTCCTGGGCAATCATTCCGCTTCCTCCATGACGCACCGCAGCGGATGCTGGTGCTGACGGGCGAAAGCGGTCACCTGCTCTACCTTGGTTGCCGCCACGTCGCGGGAGTAAACGCCGCATACCCCCATGCCCTCGCGATGAACCTTTAGCATGATCTGCGTTGCCCGTTCTCTACTGAGTGAAAAAAAAGTCTGCAGCACGGATACCACGAAATCCATCGGCGTGTAGTCGTCGTTGAGCAGCATGACCTTGAACATCTTGGGCGGCTTGACCTTCGCCCTGGTCGGTTCGAGGATCGTGCTGTCGCGTTGCCGTGTTGCCATGACCGCCTGCCATTGTGAATTTCCGGTCCGCTGGAGTCTATTTTGACCATTAACGAGAATTTTTCAAGGCCGACAAAAACGTGACCACATCGGCTTTCTGGTACTTGACTTCCGCACCCAAATGTCCTAGAACGCGCGTGGGTGTTTGGCTTCAAGGTGAGCTGCTGTACCGGTTCTGCCGTTGCGCGGTCTTGAAACTCAAACAGGTCTAGGGCGCCCCCGCCCGATTCTTTCGTGAGGTAACGCGCATGGCCACGGGCACTGTGAAATGGTTTAACGACGCCAAGGGATACGGGTTTATCACCCCGGACGATGGCAGCGAGGACTTGTTTGCGCATTTCTCGGCAATTCAGATGGGCGGTTTCAAAACCCTCAAGGAGGGCCAGAAGGTCACCTTCGAAGTGACCCAGGGACCGAAGGGAAAGCAGGCGTCCAACATCCAGGCCCAAGGTTAACTCCCGCACCTCCCAAGCACCCACCCAAGTGACGCAAAACCGATGCCCAGCGAAGGGTCCTTCGCTGGGCATCGTCATTGGCGCATCCGGTTCGCGCTTGGCGCCCCGGCCAGGCAGCAAACACCCGCCTTCCCGTCCGTTCGCGTGGTTTTTTCCGTGTCCCATTTGCGCTGACCCGCCGTGACCCGCCTGCACATCCTGGACCGACCCTGCCGACCGACGCCCCGCGCGGCACTAGGTCCTTCACCGGCAAGCCGAAACCGAGCGCGATAGGGTCTGACGCCGAATGGCGACACTCGCCCGCGTCGCCCGCCACCCATACGTCATGAACCGCGCTTCATGTCAACCGCGCACTGCACCCGGCGTTAGTGGCTACGACCGGATGATTCTGGTCATACCATTCAAACTACCGACAGGAACTGACATGACCAAGTTGATCGCCGCCATCATCGCCGCGCTGTTCGCCGTTGCCACGGTTGCTCCGGTTGCGTATGCCGCCGACGACAAGAAGACCGAAAAGTCGGACAAGAAGTCGGACAAGAAGAAGAAGGGCGACAAGGAAGAAGCCAAGAAGTAAGCTTCTCCGAAGCACTCCTGAAAAGGCAGGGGGAACCCTGCCTTTTTTGTTTGCGCGTCCCGTTCGACGCGCGTCCTGGTTGCACGAGAGGCTCGAGCATTCGGTTCGCACGATGAGTTACCCGAGCGTCATAGTCGGCATGTCCGGCGGGGTCGATTCCTCGGTGGCAGCGCGGCTGCTCAAGCAGCAGGGCTATGGCGTGCGCGGGCTGTTCATGAAGAACTGGGAGGACGATGACGACGACGAGTACTGTTCCTCTCGCACCGATCTGGTGGACGCGGTAGCGGTTGCGGACAGGATTGGAATCGACATCGAGGTGGTCAACTTTTCGGCCGAGTACAAGGAGCGCGTGTTCGCAGAATTCCTGGCCGAATACCAGGCCGGGCGCACGCCCAATCCCGATGTGCTGTGCAACGCCGAGATCAAGTTCCGCGCCTTCCTCGATCATGCGGCTGCCATGGGCGCCGACTTCATTGCCACCGGGCACTATGCGCGCATCGACAGCCAGGGCGCCAAAGTAAAACTTCTGCGAGGGCTCGACCCGGCCAAGGACCAGAGCTACTTCCTGTATCGCCTGCGGCAAGACCAACTGCAACGCGCGCTGTTCCCAGTCGGCGGCCTGCGCAAAACGGCCGTTCGCAGCCTCGCGCGCGCCCACGGTCTGGCCGTGCACGACAAGCGCGACAGCACGGGCATCTGCTTCATCGGCGAACGGCCGTTCCGGCAGTTCCTGAGCCGCTACCTCGCCTCCGTCCCGGGCGAGATCTGCAC
>JBOIEI010000254.1:0-10970 GCA_050741055.1 Burkholderiales bacterium
GTGTGCGCGTGATCGAAGCCGATGCGAGCCGTATCGAGCGTATCGCTGGGGCCGCGAAGCACCAGGGGGTTGCGGCGCGCGTGGCCGCAATCGAGCTGCGCGCCGGCATCGAGGACGTCATCGCGCAGGCGCAAGAACCCGTGCTGCTGCTCGTGCTCGACGGCGTGCAGGACCCGCACAACCTCGGCGCCTGCCTGCGCGTGGCCGATGCGTTCGGCGCCCACGCGGTGATCGCGCCGAAAGACCGCGCGGTGGCGCTCACGCCCACCGTCGCCAAGGTCGCCTCGGGTGCCGCGGACGCGGTGCCTTATCTGCAGGTCACCAACCTCGCGCGTACCCTGAAGCAACTGCAGCAAGCGGGCATCTGGGTCATCGGCGCGGACCAGGAGGGCGCGGACTCGCTGGCCGCGGCGCGGCTGGACGGTCCGCTTGCCTGGGTACTCGGCGCCGAGGGCGAGGGCCTGCGCCGCCTGACGCGCGAATCCTGCGATCAACTCGTGCGCATCCCCATGCAGGGGAGCGTGGAAAGTCTGAATGTTTCGGTGGCGGCGGGAATCTGCCTGTACGAGAGCCGCCGCCAGCGCGCCATGTCACAACGCGCCATGGCCTTGAACTCGCGCTCCAAGGGGCTATAATCGCGCGCTTCCTTGCCTCACTGCCGGTCGCGCATGCGGGAGGCTTCAACCCACAAGGAGAATCGATGCGACACTATGAGATGGTATTCATCGTCCATCCGGACCAGAGCGAGCAGGTCCCGGCGATGATCGACCGCTACCGCACCATGGTGAGCGGCCGCGGCGGCAAGCTCCACCGCCTGGAAGACTGGGGCCGCCGCCAGCTCGCCTATCCCATACAGAAGCTGCACAAGGCCCACTACGTACTCATGAACATCGAGTGCGATGACGAGACCTTGCAGGAGCTGGAACACGCATTCCGCTTCAACGATGCCGTGCTGCGGCATCTCACGACGAAAGCGGACGAGGCCGTCACCACGCCTTCGCCGATGATGCGTGAAGAGAGACCGCGCTCGAGCGACCGGGATCGGGGCCGTGACCGCGATCGGGATCGGGGTGACCGCGGCGATCGCGACCGGGGCCCACGTGCCGAGCGCGCGCCGCAACCGCAACCGCAGGCGGAAGAAAAGCCCGCGGAAAAGGTCGAAGAGAAGCCGGCCGAGAAAACCCCAGCGTGAGCAGCAACGACGTGCGGCTCTCCGGGATGGCGCTCGACGCGCTCGAACTGCGCTTCACGCCCGCCGGCATCCCGGTCCTGGAGTTCCGCTTGCGACACGCGTCGGTGCAGAGCGAGGCGGGCGGATCGCGCCGCGTCGAGCTCGACATGCCGGCGATCGCATTCGGGCCGCTGGCGCAGCGCCTGGCGCAGGACGCGCCGGAAGGCGAGGTTGTCGCGAGCGGATTCCTGGCTCCACGCAGTCTGCGCAGCACGCAGCTCGTACTGCATGCGCAGGAGATCGAATTTCAATAGAGGTGCATGATGCCAGCCAGACGCTCTAGCAAGACGACAAAGGGCCGCGGACGCCCCGGTGGACGCCGCGACGGACGCGGCTCGCGGGCGCTGTTCCGGCGCCGCAAGTTCTGCCGCTTCACCGCCGAGGGCGTGAAGCAGATCGACTACAAGGACATCGATGTCCTGAAGGAATTCGTCAACGAGAACGGCAAGATCATTCCCGCGCGGATCACCGGCACGAGCGCGAAGTACCAGCGCCAGCTCTCGGTTGCGATCCAGCGGGCGCGCTTCCTGGCGCTGCTGCCGTACACCGACCTGCACTGAACGGAGCACGCGCATGGAAGTAATCCTGCTGGAGAAGCTGCCGAACCTGGGCGGCCTGGGCGACGTGGTCAAGGTGAAGGCCGGGTTCGCGCGCAACTATCTCATCCCGCACGGCAAGGCGCGTCGCGCTACACCCGAGAACATTGCCGAATTCGAAGGCCGGCGCGGGGAGCTGGAGAAGCTGCAGTCCGAGGCGTTGGGGCAGGCACAGGAGCGTGCCGCCAGGCTCGAGGGCCTGATGCTGCAAATCACACGCAAGGCGGGCGTGGACGGCAAGCTGTTCGGCTCGGTGACCAATGCCGATATCGCCGAAGCCCTCGAAGCCGCCGGGCACGAAGTGCCCAAGGCGGTCATTCGCATGCCCCAGGGAGCGCTCAAGCAGATCGGCGATCACGACGTCACGCTCGCGTTGCACGCCGACGTGAACGCGCAGATCAAGGTCTCGGTGCTGGGCGATACCGTCTAGCCTGCGGCCATCTGACAAGCCGCGACGCCGCTTTCGCCTTGCCGGTAGACTGCTAGAATCGCACGAGGCGCTGCACCCGGCGCCTCGCCTTCCGTTCCGTTCCGCATTCGCTGCGAGAGCCCGCATGGTTCAACTCGTCATTGCTAGCGCGGACGCGAGCCTCGATTCGTTGCGTACGCCCCCGCACTCGGTGGAAGCCGAGCAGGCGGTGCTGGGCGGACTGTTGCTGGACAACAGCGCCTGGGACAAGATCGGCGACTTCGTCTCCGAAGCCGATTTCTACCGCGCCGATCACCGGCTGCTCTATCAGTACATCTCGCGCCTGATCGAAGCCTCCAGGCCTGCCGACGTGATCACGGTGACCGAAGCGCTCGAGCGCTCCGGCAAGCTAGCTGAGGCCGGCGGACTTTCGTACCTGGCGGCGCTCGCGCAGAACACGCCCTCCGCGGTCAACATTCGGCGCTATGCCGAGATCGTGCGCGACCGCGCCGTCATGCGCCAGCTCGTGGGCGTCGGAACGGAGATTACGGAGTCGGCTTTCAATCCCCTGGGCAAGAGCGCCGACGAGCTCATCAACGACGCCGAGGCGAAGGTGTTCGCGATCTCGGAGCAGGGCGCGCGCGGCCGGCAGGGGTTCGTGGAGATCCGGCCGCTGATCGCGCAGGTGGTCGAGCGCATCGACCAATTGCATGCCAATCCGAGCGACATCACCGGCATTCCGAGCGGCTACGTCGATCTCGATCGCATGACCTCGGGCTTGCAGGGGGGTGATCTCGTGATCGTGGCCGGGCGGCCGAGCATGGGCAAGACTGCGTTGGCGCTCAATATCGCCGAGCACCTGGGCTTGGTGGAAGGACTGCCCGTTGCCGTATTCAGCATGGAAATGTCGGGCACGCAGCTCGTCATGCGCATGATCGGCTCGGTGGCGAAGGTGGACCAGTTGAAGGTGCGCACCGGACGCATCGCCGACGACGAGTGGCCGCGCCTCACGCAGGCGTGGGGCCGGCTGAATGAAGCGCCCATCTTCATCGACGAGACGCCGGCGTTGAACGCGCTGGAGCTGCGCGCACGCGCGCGCCGACTGCACCGGCAGGTGGGCGGACCGGGCCTGGGCCTCATCGTGATCGATTATCTGCAGCTGATGAGCGCATCGTCGCACGGCGAGAATCGGGCTACCGAAATCTCGGAGATCTCGCGCTCGCTCAAGGCGCTGGCGAAGGAGCTGTCGGTGCCGGTGATCGCGCTCTCGCAATTGAACAGGAGCCTGGAGCAGCGGCCGAACAAGCGCCCGGTGATGTCGGATCTGCGCGAGTCGGGTGCGATCGAGCAGGATGCCGATCTCATCCTTTTCATCTACCGCGACGAGGTGTACAACCCCGAGACCCAGGACAGGGGCATCGCCGAGATCATCGTCGGCAAGCAGCGTAACGGCCCCACTGGAACGGTGAAGCTGACTTTTCAGGGACAGTTCACGCGTTTTGAAAGCTATGCCGATCCGGGACGATTCTAGGACCAGCGTGAAAGCTGCCTTAACGCGCGCGAGCCCGTTTCACTTTTCACTGCTCACTCTTCACTGCCTTACAACGCCTCCGCCGCAAAATCCGCCAGTCGCGACCGCTCTCCCCGCTGCAGCGTCACATGACTCGCATGGCGCCAGCCCTTGAAGCGGTCTACTACGTAGGTAAGTCCCGAGCTGCCCTCGGTGAGATAGGGCGTGTCGATCTGCGCGATATTGCCCAGGCATACCACCTTCGTGCCCGGTCCGGCGCGCGTCACCAGCGTTTTCATCTGCTTGGGCGTCAGGTTCTGTGCCTCGTCGATGACGAGATACTTGTTGAGGAAGGTGCGCCCGCGCATGAAATTGAGCGACTTCACCTTGATCTTGGAGCGGATGAGGTCTCGCGTTGCGGCCTTGCCCCATTCGCCGGCCTCGTCGTCGGACTGGTCGAGCACGTCCAGGTTGTCTTCGAGCGCGCCCATCCAGGGATTCATCTTCTCTTCCTCGGTGCCGGGCAAGAAGCCGATGTCCTCGCCCAGCGGAACCGTCACGCGCGTGATGATGATCTCGGTGAATGTCTTCTGTTCCAGCGTTTGCTGCAGTCCCGCAGCCAGCGCGAGCAGCGTCTTGCCGGTGCCGGCCTGGCCCACCAGGCTGACGAAATCGATCTCCGGGCTCATCAGCGCATTGAGCGCGAAATTCTGCTCGCGGTTGCGCGCCGTGATGCCCCAGATGTTGTTGCGTGCCTGCGCGTGGTCGCGCAGCGTCTCCAGCACGGCGCTACGGCCGTCGCTTTCCTTTACCCAGGCATCGAACGGCGGCTCGGCCGGAAGGTGCACGAACTGGTTGACGTAGAGCGAGGCCACCAGCGGGCCGCCGATGCGGTAGAGGCTGCGCCCGCCGCTTTGCCAGGATTGCATGCCCGCGCCGTGTTGCTCCCAGAAATCGCCGGGCAGCTCGACCGCGCCGGTGTAGAGAAGCTCCGTGTCCTCCAGGACCTTGTCGTTGTAGTAGTCCTCCGCCGCAAGGCCCAGCGTGCGGGCCTTGATGCGCATGTTGATGTCCTTGCTGACCAGGATGACCTGGCGGCCCGCGTGGCGGGTCTGCAGGAACTTGACGACGCCGATGATCTGGTTGTCGGTTCGGCCGGAGGCGAGCCGCGCCGGCAGCTCGCCGTTGATGGCTTCGGTCTGCAGGAAGAGGCATCCGCTAGCGGCGCGGTTGCCGTGCGCATCGAGCGGGATGCCATTGCCGATGTCGCGCTCGGCTCTAGCGACCAGCTCCTCCAGGAAGCGGCTCGCCTGGCGCGCGTTGCGCGCGACTTCGGAGACGCCCTTCTTGTGCCCGTCGAGCTCCTCCAGGATCGCCATCGGCACGTAGACGTCATGCTCCTCGAACTGGAACAGACTGGTCGGATCGTGCATCAGCACGTTGGTGTCGAGCACGAACAGCTTACGGCCGGAAACCTGCGGCCGGGGGACGATCCGGGCTGGCTTGCGCTGCGCCATCGCGCTTTACGCGGAAAGCGACTTCACGAAGTCGAGCACTTCCTGCGCGTGGCCGGGGACCTTCACGCCGCGCCATTGGCCGCGTACGATGCCGGCGGCGTCGACCGCGAAGGTGCTGCGTTCGATTCCGCGCACCTGGCGCCCGTACATGTTCTTCATCTTGATGACGGCGAACGCGCTGCAAGCCTTTTCATCCTGATCGGACAGCAGCTCGAAGGGAAAGCTCATCTTGGTCTTGAACGATTCGTGCGACTTGATGCTGTCGCGCGACACCCCGAAGATGCGCCAGCCCACGTCCGTGAACTGCGGATGGAGGTCGCGGAAATTCTGGCCTTCCGTCGTGCAGCCGGGCGTATTGTCCTTGGGATAGAAGTACAGCACGAATGGCGAGCCGCGCAACTCGCTGAAGTGGATGGTCTTGCCGCCGGTAGACGGCAGCGCCAGTTCGGGCACTGGGTGATCGATCATGGGGGAATAGGCCAAGGTGGGGCGGCTCAATTGTTGACAAAAACCCTGCGCGACGCAAGCGCGCCCCGGGACCGTGCCCCGAGCGCTCAGGCGAGGAACTCCGCGCCCTGCAGGGCGACAGGACCCGCGAATCCGTCCAGGCGTCCGAACCTGACGCAGTGGCGCGGAAGCGTCTCGGCGCGCGCTGCCTCGAAATAACCGTTCAGGCTGAGCAGTTCCATGCCTCTAGCGCGCCATGCATGCAGGATCTGCTCGAACAGCGGCAGCAGCGCCATGCCTTCGAGCTCGGCGCTCAGCGTATGCACATGACCGGCGGCCGCGGGCAGCGTACGCGTTGCCTTGACCAGCAAGGCCGCAGCGTTGTCGGGACTCATGCCGTCGCGGGCGAGCAGTTCGTCCAATGCAGGCAACGTGGTCGGAATCTGCGGACACGCGATCAGCTCGGCGTCGACGACCGGGGCGAAGGGATGGAGTCCCCGCGTATCGGAGCAATAATCGAACCCGAGCCGCTGCGTCAGGCGGTACGCATGCGTATTCATCTGCCAGCCGGCCGCGCCGTGCACGCGAGGCGCCGTGCCGAATATCTCCTCGAATCGGTCGGTCGCGCGTTGCATCTGCTCCAAGGTCCAGCGGGCGTCGGAGGCGGCTGCGGCTTCGCGCCAGCGCGCGCTGTCCCAGGCCTGAATTCCGACTTCGAACCCCGCGTCGCGCACGTTTCGCATGATCTCGGCGCAGCGCCGCCCGATATCGGGCGCGGGCAGCACGGTGCCGTACATGAGCGTCTTCGCACCGTAGTGCGACAGCAGCGTGCGGCCGTCGAGTCTGCGTCGTGCAGCCGCTCCCATGCGCAGCAGCCGGGCGCCCGTATGCTCGGTCCCGAGCGTAAACAGGAACGTGGCTTGCGCGCCGTGGCGGCGCAGCGCATCCACGAGTCGAGGGACGCCCTCCAGGGTGCCGCGATAGGTCTGCACGTCGACCTTGAGGGCGAGGCGCTTCGCGGGCGGCGCCGCAGGGTGTTCGGGCGGAAAGATCGTCTGCGCCATCAAGCGTCCTGGGCGGCAAGCCGACCGAGCCCATCTCCGGTCAGCCGCACGATGCGCCAGTCCGGCAATACCGATGCTCCGAGCCCTTCATAGAAGCGCTGTGCGGAGATGTTCCAATCGAGCACGGACCACTCGAAGCGGCCACAGCCACGCTCACACGCAAGGCGTGCAAGCCGGATGAGCAACGCCTTGCCGCAACCGCGGCCGCGGAACTCGGGGCGCACGTACAGATCCTCGAGGTACAGCCCGCGGCGGCCGAGGAAGGTGGAATAGTTGTGGAAAAAAAGCGCGAAGCCGGCCGCTGCACCGCCGTCGCGCGAGCAGGCGATCAGGGCCTCCACGCACGGCTCGGCGCCGAACAGCGCCTCCTGCAAGCGCGACTCGGTGCACTGAACGATGTGCGAAAGTCGTTCGTACTCGGCCAGGCCCCGAATCAGCTCGAGCAACTGCGGGACATCGGCCGACACGGCCGGGCGGATGTCGAAGCCCGTGGCGCGTTCGCCGGTCGTCGCGCTCATCGCCATCTCATGGCAGCGGCGCGGCGAGCTCGCGCGCAGCCGCTGCCAGGCAAGTGGCGTATGCCTGCGACATCATAGGCCGCCCGGCGCGCACGCGCCGCGCTCAGGCCGGCTGCTCATGTGCACACTGCGCGAAGATCTGCTCGGCGACAGCCCGGATCGCAGGCGCCGATGCGACATCGAGCCGGTAGGTCTGCGCCTCGCAGACGTGGACGAAGTTGCGCGTGATGGAGCGATCGTAGGCCGGATCGTAGTGCTGCTCGAGCAGCTCCGCGACCAGCTCGGGATGGCGGCCGGCCTGCGCCAAGGCGCACCAGCGCTCGATGGTCGCGCGACCATAATGGCTCGTAAGCGCATGCAGGCGCTTGGACAGCAGCGCGTCCTGCTCGAGAAAATGCGCGTAGTGTTTCATCAGCAGCGCTGTGCGCACCGGGGTCGGCGCCTGCACCAGCGCACACGGCGCAGCGCGCATGGCTGCGATCAACGCCCCCGGAACCTGGACGTTGCCCACCTTGCGGCTCTCGGCCTCGACGAAGACCGGGCGGCTGCGATCGAGCTCGCGCAGCCGTTGCCATAGCAGACTTTCGAACATTTTCTGCGTCGGCTGCGGGTGGCCGGGCACGTCGCCGAGCACCGAGCCACGGTGACTCGCCAGCCCTTCGAGATCGAGCACCTGCGCGCCGAGCGAGGCCAATGCCTCCAGCACCTGGCTCTTGCCTGAACCGGTGCGCCCGCACAGCACGCGATAGTCGTAGGCCTGCGGCAATTGCTCCAGCACTGCCACCACCGAGCGCCGGTACGCCTGATAGCCGCCTTGCAGGCGCGCGGCGCGCCAGCCCACCCTGCGCAGCACCTCGCACAGCGCATCCGAACGGCCTCCACCGCGCCAGCAATAGACCAGCGGCGACCAGCCCGGCGGCCGATCGTGCAATCGCGTTTCGAGCATATGGGCGATGTTGCGTGCGACCAGCGCGGCGCCGCTGCGCTTGGCCGCGAACGCCGAGACCTGCTTGTACATCGTGCCGACACGTGCGCGCTCGTCGTCGCTCAGCACCGGGCAATTGATCGCGCCCGGGATGTGATCGAGGGCGAACTCCGCGGGCGTGCGCACATCGACGATCTCGTCAAAGTCATCGACCTGTGCTACGGTAACGTCTCGGCTGTGCTCCACGGCGCGCGTCGCAATCGGATTCGGACGCGCCCGCAGTCTACAGCAATTTCATGCGCGCGGCTGCATCCATGTACCCCAACGACCCTCCCCACGATCCTGTGCGTACAGCAATCCGGCTCACCCAGCTGTCGCACGGCGGCGGGTGAGGCTGCAAGATGACGCCAGCGTTGCTGAGCGAAGTCCTGGCCAAGGCGCCCGCGGGCATCATCGATCCCAATCTGCTGGTCGGCAACGAGAGTTGCGACGATGCCGCGGTCTATCGCCTGAACGCCGAGCAGGCCTTGGTGGCGACCACCGACTTCTTCATGCCGATCGTCGATGACCCGTTCGACTTCGGCCGCATTAGCGCGGCCAACGCGCTCTCGGACGTGTACGCCATGGGCGCACGGCCGATTATGGCGCTCGCCGTGTGCGGAATGCCGGTAGGGAAGCTGACTGCGGAAGAGATCGCGCGCATTCTTGCGGGCGGGCAAACGATATGTATCGAAGCCGGCATTCCGATCGCGGGCGGTCACTCGATCGATTCGCCCGAGCCGATCTACGGCTTGGTGGCGCTGGGGTTGGTACATCCGGATCGCATCAAGCGCAACGACCGGGCGCGCGCAGGCGACATCCTCATACTCGGCAAGGCGCTCGGGGTCGGCATCCTGAGCGCCGCGCTCAAGAAGAACGAGCTCAGCGCGCAAGGCTACGCGCAAATGGTCGAGACCACCACCCGGCTCAATACGCCAGGTATCGCGTTGTCCGAAATGGATTCGGTGCATGCGTTGACCGACGTCACGGGCTTCGGCTTGCTGGGACACCTGCTGGAGATCTGCAAAGGTTCGAGCGTCGCCGCGCAGCTGCGCATGGCGTCCATCCCGGTCCTGTCCGAGGCAGGGCAGGCCGCGCAAGCGGGTCACGTCACCGGCGCCTCGGCACGCAACTGGTCGAGCGTCGGCACCGATGTCGATCTGGCGCAGGCATTGCCGCAGTGGCAGCGCAATCTGCTCACCGATCCGCAGACCAGTGGCGGATTGCTGGTGGCCTGCAGCGCCGACAGCGCGGCCGCGGTGCTCGGCGTCTTTCGCCGCGCCGGCTTCGCGCAGGCGGCGGTGATCGGCAGCCTCAGCGCGGGCTCGCCGCGGGTCGCCGTGCGTTGAGCATCGGGCCGAGCACGCGCCACACCGTCTCGAGCATCAGCGGCTGCGCCTCGCGCGCGGGGTGGATGCCGTCGGGCTGGAACAGCTCGTGGCGCTCGCCGAAGCCTTCGAACAGAAACGGAACCGACGCCACGCGCGGCTTCTTCGCCAGCTCGGCATAAACGGCTTCGAACTGTTTCACGTAACCGGCCCCGTAGTTGGGCGGCAAGCGCATGCCCACCAGGACGACGCGCGCATTGCGCTTAAGACACGCATTCAGAATCGCTTCCAGATCCGCGCGCAAGGTTTCGATGCGTTGGCCGCGCAAGCCATCGTTCGCGCCCAGCTCGACCACCACGATGGCGGGTTTGTGCAGCGCCAGCGCCGACTCGATCCGGCGCCGCCCGCCGGCTGCCGTTTCCCCGCTGATGCTGGCATTGACCACCCTATAATCGGGCGCGACCTTGCCGATGCGCTGCGCGAGCAGGCTCACCCAGCCCGCGTTCTGCGCCAGCCCGTAACCAGCCGAAAGACTGTCGCCGAATACGAGCACGGTGGCCGCCGGCCAGGCGAGCAGCGGGAACCCCGCGAGCGCGATCAGGACTAACAGTCTCGACATGAAGACGAACGACATACGGCCGATTGTGGAGGCGGCTGGCTTGGTGAAGCAAGTCAGAAGCGACGGTCGCGACCTAAGAATCGTTGACAACGTCAGTTTCAGCGTGTTCCCGGGCGAGTCGGTGGCCATCGTCGGCGTCTCCGGCTCGGGCAAGTCGACTTTGCTTGGCTTGCTCGCTGGCCTCGATACACCGAGCGAGGGGCAGGTCTACCTCGATGGCGAGGACATCACGGCACTGAACGAGGATGGTCGCGCGGCCATCCGCGCGCGCGCGGTGGGCTTCGTGTTCCAGTCCTTTCAGCTCCTGCCCGCGCTCACGGCCATCGAGAACGTCATGCTGCCGCTCGAGCTCGCGGGCACAGCCGACGCGCGCGCGGCCGCGGCGGCGTTGCTCGATCGGGTCGGCTTGCGCGAGCGCCTGACGCATTATCCCAAGCAGCTTTCCGGCGGCGAGCAGCAGCGTGTCGCAATCGCACGCGCGTTCGTCGCAAGACCGAAGCTGCTGCTGGCCGACGAGCCGACCGGAAATCTCGATGCCGCCACCGGTGCGCGCATCGCCGAGCTCATGTTCGAGTTGAACCATGAGCGCGGCACCACGCTCCTGCTGGTTACGCATGACGAAGCGGTTTCGAATCGCTGCAGGCGCACGTTGCGGCTGGCGAGCGGACGCTTGCTGGAGCCGCAACGGCAGTGAAGGACATCGTACTCGGCCTGCGCCTCGCCGCGCGCATGCTGCGAGCGGGCGAGCTCAATCTGCTCGTGGCCGC
>JBOIEI010000255.1:0-7049 GCA_050741055.1 Burkholderiales bacterium
CGCGCATGTCGGCCGGTTTCGCCTTCGTCGCCGACATGTGCATGCTGATCCTCGGCGGGTCGCTCAAGCGGCGCGAGTTGCTGTCGGCGCGCCTCGGCGACATCCTGAGCCAGATGTACCTCGCCTGTGCGGCGCTCAAGCGCTATCACGACGCAGGCTCGCCGGCGGACGATCTGCCGATGCTGCACTGGGGTGTGCGCGATGCGCTCTATCGCATCCAGGAAGCGTTCTTCGCGGTGTTCTGCAACCTGCCCAGTGGCGGGGCCGCCATGCTGATGCGCTGGATCGTGTTTCCGCTCGGACGCTTGTTTCGGGTGCCCCCGGACGACATCGGCCGCGACATCGCGCGCACGCTCGGCACGCCCGGTCCCGCACGCGAGCGCTTGACGCACGGCGCCCATATCCCGAACGATGAGAGCGATCCGATCGGAACGCTGGAGGCGGCACTGCGAGCGGTCATTGCGGCGGAGCCGGTGGAAGCGAAGATCCAGGCGGCATTGCGCGCAGGAACGATCAAGTTGTCGTGGCCGGCGGAGCAGGTGGAAGCGAGCCTTGCGGCCGGCCTCATCAGTGCCGAGGAGGCCGCGATGCTGGAGCGGGCGGCGCGGCTGCGCCGCAAGGCGATCATGGTGGACGACTTCCCGCGCGACCTCGAACGCAGCGAGCTCTTCCAGACCACCGAGCCGGTGAGCTTCGAGCCTTTGCGGCGTGCATTCGAAGCGGCGCGCCAGGGCGGCGTGACGGAGGCGGCCGGGTGAGACCAGAAAGTGCGGCCAACGATCGCGCGAGCGGAAAACGACAACGACACCAGGCGAGGAGGATGCATGGCTGAGAACGGCCGCGAAGTCGACACCATTTCGGTCGCGCAAGCAAAGACGCTCGACGGGCTCTTTGCCGAGCGGGTGCGGCGTACGCCGGATGCCGCCGGTTATCGCGAATACGATGAAGCCGAAGGACGTTGGCGCGACCATACCTGGCAGGACATGCAGCGGCAGGTTGCGCGCTGGCAGCACTCGCTCAACCGCGACGGGGTGAGTCCGGGCGATCGGGTGGCCGTCATGTTGCGCAACTGCACCGCCTGGGTCATCTACGACCAGGCCGCCATGGGCCTGGGCGCGGTCGTGGTGCCGCTCTACACCCAGGACCGGCCCGACAACGTCGCTTACATCGTCAAGGACTCGGGCGCGAAGGTCCTGCTGCTCGAGTCGGCGGAGCAGTGGCGCGCGTTCGAGCCGGTACGCGACCAGCTCGGCGGGCTCGTCCGGGTGCTGCTGATGAAGCGCCCGGAAGGCGGCACGGGCGACGAGCGCGTGCTCTACGTCGAGCGCTGGCTGCCCGAAGAGGCGACCGAAGTCGAACATGTCAACGCCGATCCGATGCAGCTCGCTTCGGTCGTGTACACCTCTGGCACCACCGGGCGGCCCAAGGGCGTGATGTTGTCGCACAACAACATGCTCACCAACGCCTATGCGGCGACGCTCAAGATGGCGGTGCGGCGCGACGACGTCTTCCTGTCGTTCCTGCCGCTGTCGCACACCTTCGAGCGCACGGTGGGCTACTACCTCACCGTGATGACCGGAGCGCTCACGGCCTATGCGCGCTCCGTGCAGGCGCTGAGCGAAGACCTCGTGAGCGTGCGGCCGACCATACTGATCTCGGTGCCGCGCATCTACGAGCGCGTCTACGGCGCCATACAGGCGCGCCTCGCGGAAGGCCCTGCGATCCGGCGCAAGCTCTTTCAAAAAGCGGTCGACGTGGGCTGGCGGCGATTCGAGCACGCTCAGGGTCACGCAAGCTGGTCGCCATCGTTGCTGCTGTGGCCGCTGCTCGACGCTTTGGTCGCGAGCAAGATCCGCGCGCGCCTCGGCGGCAATCTGCGTGCGGCCCTGTCGGGCGGCGCGGCGCTGCCCCCCGACATCTCGCGCGTGTTCATCGGGCTGGGCCTGCCCATTCTGCAGGGTTACGGCCTCACCGAGTCGAGCCCGATCATCAGCGCCAACAGTCTCGAGGACAACGTGCCGGCAAGCGTCGGCACACCGATCCGCGACGTGGAGGTGCGTGTCGGCGAGAACGACGCCCTGCACGCCAGGGGGCCGAACATCATGATGGGGTACTGGAACAATCCCGAGGCGACGGCGGCCATGTTCACCGCCGACGGCTGGCTCAACACCGGCGACACGGCGCGCGTCGACGAGGCAGGGCACATCTTCATTACGGGCCGGTTGAAGGAGATCATCGTGCTGTCCAACGGCGAGAAGGTGCCACCGGTCGACATCGAGGCCGCCATCCTGCGCGACCCCTTGTTCGAACAGGTGCTGCTCATCGGCGAGGGTAAGCCCTATTTGTCGGCGATCGCGGTGCTGAAGCAGCAGGAGTGGGAAAAGATGGCCGCCGCGCTCGGCGCCGACGGCCAAGCCGAAGAGGCGGTGCGCGAAGAGTCGGTTCTGCGCCGGGCGTTGGAGCGCCTCGGCGCCCAGATGCGCGAATTTCCGGGCTACGCGCAGGTGCGTCGCATTACTCTGACGCTGGAGCCATGGACGGTGGAAAACGGCCTGCTCACGCCCACGATGAAGCTCAAGCGGGCGAGGGTGATGGAGAAGTTTGGCGCCGAGCTGGATGGGATGTATAGCGGGCATTGAGGGCGGTGAAGGGTGAAGCGAAGGATGTGCGCATGACTAACGAATCCTCAATCGACTTGCCGGCAGAGCGCGATCCGGTATTGCGCGTGGTGCCCATGCCTTCGGATGCGAACTACGCCGGCGATATCTTCGGCGGCTGGATCATGTCGCAGGTGGACATCGCAGGCAGCATCCCGGCTATTCGCCGAGCGCGCGGGCGCGTTGCCACCGTCGCGGTCAATTCGTTCGTGTTTCGCAAGCCAGTGTTCGTCGGCGACCTGGTGAGCTTCTATGCCGAAGTCGTTCGCGTCGGACGCACGTCGATTACTGTCGACGTGGAAGTCTTCGCGCACCGGCGCCCGCTTGGAGACGTATGCGTCAAGGTGACCGAAGCCACCCTCACCTACGTCGCGGTCGACGACGAACGCCAGCCGCGTGTCGTATCGCCGCAACAGGATGGCGCATGAGCCGAACTCGATCCCATGCGAGCGCGATCGCGGCCCGGCGGCCTTTGGCGTACGATGGACCCGGGTTTTCCTGCAGGAGGAGAGCGATGAAACGGAGCTTGATCGCAACTTCGGTTGGTGCCGCGTTCGCCCTGGCGGCGGGGTCGGCTTATGGCGGCGCTTTCGGCATCGCGACGCAAACCGGCCCGGGGACGGGAAACGCCAACGCGAGCGGCGCAGCCGGTGCTGAGGATGCAAGTGTAGTCTGGACCAATCCGGCGGCGATGACGGCGCTGCCGCAAGGCAAGCATTTCTCGCTCGTGGGGCACTTGCTGTGGCCGTCGTTCAAGTTTCGTAACGAAGGCTCCACCATTCCTGCGTTCCTGGGCAGCGGCAATGGCGGCGACGGTGGCGATTTGGCGTTCGTGCCGAACGGCTACTTCGCCATGAACCTGGGCAACAATCTGAGCTTCGGCGTCGGCGTGAATGCACCGTTCGGCTTGAAGACCGAATACGACTCGGGCTGGATCGGCCAGCGCATCGCGCTCAGCTCCGAGATCAAGACCGTCAACATCAATCCGTCGATCGCCTACAAGGTGGCGCCCAATGTGAGCATCGGCGCCGGCGTGAGCGCGCAATACCTGGAAGCCGAGCTGACCAACGCCAGTCAGCTCGGCAGGTCCAAGCTCGAAGCCGACGACATCGGCTGGGGATTCAATGTCGGCATCGCGGTGCAGGCTTCGCCCAGCACGCGTATAGGATTGCACTACCGCTCGTCCATCAAGTACAAGCTCGAAGGCGATGCATCGTTCTCGGCCGTGCCGGCGGCGAACGCAAACGTGCGGGCGGATCTGCGCGTTCCGGAAAATGTTTCGCTCAGCATCTTCAGCGCCGTTACGCCGCGATGGGAGCTGATGGCCGACTTGACCTGGACGCGCTGGAGCCGGATCAAGTCGATCGTGCCGATCTGCCGCGAGGTTTCGTTCGGCGTCTGTCCCTTGGTGGGTAATGCGCTGGTCGGCGCGACCCTTCCCACCAACTGGAAGGACACCTGGCGCATCAGTGTGGGTGCGAATTACAAGTACAGCCCGGCCTGGAAGTTCCGCTTCGGGCTCGCCTACGATCCGACACCCACGAACAATACCGATCGCACCGCCCGGCTGCCCGACGAAGATCGCTTCTGGGTCGCGTTGGGCGCGCAGTACATGGTGTCGAAGAACGGCAAACTCGATCTGGGCTATGCTCACGAATTCATCCGCGATGCGGACGTGAACACCCAGGTCTTCGGCACGGCCCTTCGTCAAAGGGGGCATTTCGACAACCGGGCCGACATCCTGACCCTCGCGTACTCGCACTCATTTTGACGCGTGCCGGCCCGACCGACGCACGGGCCCTGGCCCGGGCGCGTTTGTCGCTTGAGGAATCGCCATGAGTGCTTCGCCATTGGTTGTTCGCAAGGCTGCAGTTCTGGGCGCGGGCGTCATGGGCGCTCAGATCGCGGCGCACCTGGTGAACGCCGACGTTCCGGTGGTGCTGTTCGAGCTGGCGGCGAAGGAAGGCGATCCGAACGGCAACGTGCTGAAGGCGATCGACAACCTGCGCAAGCTCGAGCCCAGTCCGCTGTCGGTGCGCTCCAGGGCCGATGCGATCGAGGCGGCGAACTACGATCAGCATCTGGGCCTGCTGAAGGAATGCGACCTGGTGATCGAGGCGATCTCCGAGCGCATGGACTGGAAGCGCGATCTCTACGCCAAGGTCGCGCCCCACATCGGCGAAGACGCGCTCTTTGCCAGCAATACCTCGGGGCTCAACATCGAGCAGCTGTCGCAGGCGCTGCCCGAGCCGTTGCGCGCGCGCTTCTGCGGCGTGCACTTCTTCAATCCGCCGCGCTACATGCACCTGGTGGAGGTCATCCCGGCGACCGCCACCGATCCTGCGCACCTGGACGATATCGAGCGCTTCCTGGTGAGCGCGCTCGGCAAGGGTGTGATACGGGCCAAGGACACGCCGAACTTCATCGCCAATCGCATCGGCGTGTTCTCCATGCTGGCCACGCTGCATCATGCCGAGGGGCTGCAGCTCGGCTTCGACGTGGTGGACGATCTGACTGGAACGCGGGTGGGGCGGCCCAAGAGCGCGACCTTTCGCACGGCGGATGTGGTCGGGCTCGATACGTTCGCTCACGTCGTGGGAACGATGGCGGAAGCCTTGCCCGACGACCCCTGGCATCGTTATTACACCCTGCCGCAGTGGCTGCAGGACCTGATCGCGTCGGGCGCGCTCGGACAGAAGACGCGCCGCGGCGTATACCAGAAAGTCGGCGACGAGATCCGGGTGCTCGACACGCAGCACAAGGACTATCGACCGTCCACCGGCAAGGCGGACGAAGCGGTGGTCGAGATCCTCAAGCTCTCCGATGACACGCAGAAGTTCAAGCAGTTGCGGGAATCGAGCCATCCGCAGGCGCAGTTCCTGTGGGGCATCTTCCGCGATACCTTTCACTACTGCGCGGTGCATCTCGAGTCCATCGCACACAGCGCGCGCGATGTCGATCTGGCGATCCGCTGGGGCTTCGGCTGGGATCGCGGTCCGTTCGAGATCTGGCAGTCGGCCGGCTGGCAGCAGGTGGCCGCGTGGATCGGCGAAGACATCGCGCAGGGCCGCACGATGGCGAACGTGCCCCTGCCTGCGTGGGTGCGCGAGCCTGCGCGCACCGGTGTTCATGGACCGCTCGGCTCGTACTCGCCGGCGCAGAACGCCGATGTGCCGCGCTCCACGCTCTCGGTCTACCGGCGCCAGCCTTTCCCCGACGTTTTGCTCGGCGAGCCGCGCCAATACGGCGAGACCGCGTTCGAGAATAGCGGCGTGCGCCTCTGGCACACCGGCGACGACATCGCGATCGTCAGCTTCAAGAGCCGCATGCACGCGATCGGCGAAGACGTGCTGGACGGCGTGCTGGAATCGATCGAGATTGCCGAGCGCGATTTCGCCGGCCTCGCGATCTGGCAGACCGAGCCGCCGTTCTCGATCGGCGCCAACCTCAAGAAAGACGGCGGCGGTGGGCAACGCCGCTCGGAGCCATCGAGCGTGGGGCGGATCTTCCGCAAGCTTCGTCGCGAGGCGGAATCGCTGGCGCTGAAGGCCGCGCGCCAGATGGGCGTGGCCGATCAGTTGATGGCGGGTCGCCTGGCCGAGGTCGAGAAGATCGTGGAGAAATTCCAGACGACGACCCAGGCCTTGCGCTATTGCACCGTACCGACGGTTGCCGCCGCGGACGGGCTCGCACTCGGCGGCGGCTGCGAGCTCATCATGCATTGCGACCGCGCAGTCGCCACGCTGGAAACGTACATGGGCCTGGTGGAAGCGGGCGTGGGCCTGCTGCCCGCCGGCGGCGGCTGCAAGGAAGCTGCCCTGCGCGCCGCGCAGGAAGCGCGCGGTGCGGATCTGTTTCCGTTCGTGCGGCGCTATTTCGAGTTGATCGCCAAGGCCGAGGTCGCTCGCAGCGGCGAGCACGCGAAGGAGCTGGGTTATCTGCGCGCCACCGATACGATCTTAATGAATCGCTTCGAGTTGCTGACGGTCGCGAAGGCGCAGCTGCGCGCGCTGGCCGAAAGCGGTTACCGCCCACCGCTGCGCCCGCGCAGCATTCCGGTCGCCGGCCGCAGCGCCATCGCAACCTTCCAGGCGTTCATGGTCAACATGCTCGAGGGCGGTTACATTTCGGAGCACGATTATCTGATCGGCACCAAGGTAGCCACGGTGATTTGCGGAGGCGAGGTGGAAGCGGGTAGCCTCGTGGACGAAGATTGGCTGCTCGATCTGGAGCGCGCGCACTTTATGGAGCTCATCGCGACCGAGAAGACGCAGGCGCGCATCGACCACATGCTCAAGACCGGCAAGCCGCTGCGCAACTAGGCGGCTCACGCGCGGCGGAACACGAGGCTAGCTTGGCGGTCGGAGAGACATCAGCCCACGGAGCCCAAAA
>JBOIEI010000256.1:0-2502 GCA_050741055.1 Burkholderiales bacterium
CCCGGACGCATTGGTTGTCGCCACGAGCGCCGCACCCGCAAGCCCGCGCAACTAACGCCCTAGCGTTGCGGTCGAAGCAGGATGCCTCCCGTACGCAACCCAACCAGGGAGGCGTGTCTGCGAAGGAGGATCCGCCCATGAGACGCAGGCTCTTCTTCACGCTCCCCGATATCCCGACTGCCCGCACCGTGCTCGACGAGCTGCTGCTCGCGCGCATCGACGAGCGCCATATCCATTTCCTCGGCCGGCGCGATAGCCTGCCGCCCGACATGCCCGAGGCGAGCTTCCTGCAGAAAACCGATTTTCTGCACGCGTTACGCACGGGCGCCATGGTGGGAGCGGCCGCCGGCGTCGCGGGCGGCGCCGTCATGTGGCTCTACCCGCCGCAGAGCATGGTGATCGAACCGAGCCTGGCGCTGATTGCCGGAATCGTCGGCGCGCTGCTCGGCGCCTGGTTCTCCAGCATGGTGGGAAGCTCAGTCCCGAATTCCTCGCTGCGTTCGTTCCAGGATGCAATCGAGGCGGGCAAGGTGCTGTTGATGGTCGACGTGCCGTTCGCCCGCGTGGAACAGGTGCACGAGCTGGTGGCGAGCCACCATCCGGAGGCCGAGTGGGGCGGGATCGCGCCGCAGATTCCTGCGTTTCCCTAGTGTCCTGAGTCCGAGGTTCGTCGCAGAAATCTCGATACCTGCCCTGAGGCTAAGCGGGCAAAAGTGTCGAAATCGGCGCCAGAGGCGAAGCGAACCACAGCCAGGTTGGACACCTGGCGAGGATTCGCGACAATGTATGGCGTCGATTCTCGGCATCTTTTGCGCGGCGAATTTCGGACTCAGGACACTTAGATCGGCATCAGCCGCTGCACGTCCTCGAGCACCTCGAGGGCGCGCCGGCCGCGCTCGCCTTGGAAGAAGTTGCATACGAACGGATGGTCCAGCGCGGTGATCTCGCGCAGCGGCCCGACCGCCAGCAGGCGTTGTTCGCACAGCACGGCAACGCGATCGGCCAGAGACACCAGCGTATCGAGGTCGTGCGTCACCATCACCACGCTCAGATGCATCTCCCTGCGCAGTTCCTCGATGAGCGCGACGAAGCTTTCGGAACGGTCCGGATCGAGCCCGGCCGTCGGCTCGTCGAGGAACAGCAGCTCCGGATCGAGCGCGAGCGCGCGGGCAAGACCGATGCGCTTGATCATACCACCCGACAATTGTGCCGGCATCTTGACGGCATGCTGCGCTTCGATGCCGACCATCTGCAGCTTCGAGATCACCAGGTCGCGGATCACGTCCTCGTCCAGCGTGCGCAGCTCGCGCAATGCCAAGGCGATATTGTCGTAGACGTTGAGCGCCGAGAACAGCGCGCCGTTCTGGAACAGCACGCCCCAGCGGGCGCGCACCGATTCGAGCTGCGCGCCGCTGCAGGTGTGGAGATCGATGCCGAACACCCTCACGCTGCCACGATACGGCCGCTCCAGCCCCAGCATCTGGCGCAGCAGCGTGGTCTTGCCGCTGCCCGAACCGCCCACCACACCGAGCACTTCGCCGCGCCGCACGCTCAAGTCGATGCCCCGGTGCACGACGGTGCGGCCGAAGCGGCTCCAAAGGCCGCGCACTTCGATGACGTTGTCCTGGTTCGGGGCCGCGGCGGCGATCGCTGATTGCATGGGTTTCAGAATGCAAGGCCGACGTTGCGAAAGGCGATCGCGAACACTGCGTCGACCAGGATCACGATCGTGATCGCGGTGACCACCGAGCTGGTGGTGCCGGCGCCGAGGCTCTCGGTGTTTGGCCGAATGCGCAAGCCGTAGTGGCACGCCAGCAGCGCGATCAGCACGCCGAACACGACTCCCTTGCCGATTCCGAGGTAGAGGTTGGCGATGGGTACCGCCCGTGGCAAAGCCTCGATGAAGTAACCATAGCTCAAACCCAGCTCGGCGTGCGCCGCCACCATCCCGCCCAGCAGCGCCACGGCATCGGTCCACAGGATCAGCAGCGGCAGCCCGAGCGCGAGCGCGATTACTTTTGGCAGCACCAGGCGCGAGATCTGCGGGATCCCCATCACCGACATCGCATCCAGCTCCTGTGTGACGCGCATGACGCCCAGCTGCGCGGTCATCGACGAACCCGATCGTCCCGCGACCAGGATCGCGGCGAGCACCGGCCCGAGCTCGCGGATGATGCTCACGCCCAGGATGTTCACGATGTACACGTCGGCGCCGAAGTTCTTCAACTGGTTGGACGACAGGAAGCTCAATACCACGCCGATCAGGAATCCCACCAGCGCGGTGATGCCGAGCGCCTGCGCGCCGGTGCGGAAGAGGTTGGCCGATATTTCGCGCCAGGGCGCGCGGCTCGGATGGCGCGCGAGGGCGATGAAATCGAGCACGAGCGCCCCGGTGAGCATCACCAGGTCGCGTACATGCGCGTAGATGCGCACCGCCCACACCACGGGCAGCCAGGCCAGACGCTGCCAGTGCCGAATCCGCGGCAGCGCGGGCGCTTCCGC
>JBOIEI010000257.1:0-6963 GCA_050741055.1 Burkholderiales bacterium
CTATTACTGGTACGTTCCGGAACACGAGAAACCGTCGCGCACCAACTTTTTCAGCGAGCCCAGCTTTCAGAGTGGGCTGATCCGGATCACGCGCACGGAGCGCTTCCAATTGGTGGCCGCAAAACGCGGCTGGGCGCTGCTGCACTTCGACGGCGGAACGCGGGCGTACATTCACTTGCGCCTGCTGAACCTTCTACTATGGAATGCAGCGGCCAGCGATCCCTGGTACGAATTCAAGCGCGCTTCGGTCTTCGCCGAAGAGCCGGAGAAGATCGAGGCGCGGCTGAAATCGGGAAGCACCGAGCCCAAGACGGCCGAACCCAAGGTGCCGATCTGGAAGCGCTACAAGGATAGCTGGGGCGTCAACAAGGGCCGCAGCCCATCGAGCGCCAGCGACAGCGATGCGGACGGTGTTTCCACGCCAAGGCCGGAGAAAAAGCGAAACAAGTATCCGTTGCTGCCGCCGATCGGGTCGCAACCGCAATCCGGGAACGGCGAGCAGCAGGCGCAGGATGAGGCGACGCGTTATTGATCAGCCTGTCCGCCCCGGCGAAATCCACTGCTCGCCTTCGCGCCGGGCGAGGCCATCGTGCTCGAGCTTGAGCAGATGCGCCGTTAACGAGCGCCGCGCCACCGGGTGCAGCTTGGGCGAGACATCGTCGTAGGCATGCACCACGAGCGCATCGAGGTCTCCGCGCCCGAGCGAGCGCAACGCGCCCAGCACCTTCTGCTCGCGCGCGAGGCGGTGCTTGATCAGACGGCGCACTTCGTCATGCGGCTGGTCGATCGGGTGACCATGCCCCGGGGCGAAACGCGCCAGGTCCAGACCGAGCAATTTCTCCAGCGACGTGAGATAAGCGCTCATGCTGCCGTCGGGCGGGCCGATGACCACCGTGGAGCCCTGCATGACGTGATCGCCGGTGAAGAGCAGCCGCTCCTCGTCCAGCAGGTAGCACAGATGCTCGGACGAATGACCCGGCGTATGTACGGCGCGCAGCCGGAACTCCGGCGTCTCGAGCCATTCGCCGTCTTGCAGCACCCGATCGGGTGCGAACGCGGGATCGTGGCGCCCGTCGTCCGGCGGCGGCTTGCCGAGCACCTGGGCGTTGGTGGCCGCGCGGATCGCCGCCGTCGCCGGCGAGTGATCCAGATGCGTGTGGGTGCACAGTATCCAGCGCAGCCGTGTGCCGACGAGCTGCAGCAGCGCCTCGATGTGGCTCTCGATCGCAGGCCCGGGATCGATCAGCGCCAGCTCGCGCGTGCCGAGCACGTAGGCGTTGGTTCCGGGACCGGTCATGACACCGGGATTGGGCGCGGTGATGCGCCGCACGCGCTCGCTCACCGTGTCGACCCGGCCGGGCGTGATGGCGCTCAGCTCCATTTCGGCTCCGGATTCGAAGCCGCTTCGGCGTACCCCGGCTCGCCGGGAAGCACCCTCCCGCCGTCGGCGCCGATGGCCGGGAGAATTGCGCGGATCTCCTTCTGCGAGCCGAGGGTGCACAGCAGGCCGGCGCAGTCTTGGGCCGCGTCGAACTGGTGCAGCGTCGCGATGGTCGGTGTGCGCAGCGACAGCGTGCCGGCGCGGTCGCGCTCGAGCGCTTCGGCAGGCCGCACCCAGACCGTATCGATCAGCTCCTGCGCATCGTGCAGCGGCTGTTGGTGTTGCGGAGCTATGGCGGCGAAGAAGCGCGTGTCGTAGCGCTTCGGCGCCGCGACCGGCGTGATCCAGTGGCTGAAGTAGGTCAGGCGGTCGGCCGCCAGGCGCAAGTGTTCGGCCCGGCAGAAGTCGGCGAACGTGACCTTGCCCGCGTTCAGCGAGTCGCGATGGGCGGCGAAGCGCGCCTCGGTCTCGGCATGCTCGAAGCGCACCAGCTCGCCGGCCGCGTCGTAGCACAACAGCAGCCCCGCCTCCTCGAAGCACTCGCGAATGGCGCCGATCCAATACGCCAGTCCGTCGCGCTCGAGCCCGAGCGCACGGCTGGCCGCGGCATCGTCGATCCCGCTGCACAACGCGTACAGCTCCGGGTCGCGATCCTCGCGATCGATCGCGCCGCCCGGAAACACATAGGCGCCCGGCATGAAACCGGCGCTATGGGTTCGCTGCATCATCAGGACTTCGAATCCGCCGGCGACATCGCGCACGATGGAGATGGTCGCCGCGGGGCGGGGGACTACGGGCTGATTCATCGCATGGGTCGTGAACGAAGCGGCACGCTTGCAGTGTAGCACGGGGCATCACCGCGGCCGCCTGCTCAGAGCGCCCCGTACAACATCAGGCGGCCGAGGAAGAGCACGCCCACTGCCACCATCGCATACATCAGGAAGTCGTTGAAGAGCGCGTTGGCCTGGCTGGCGACGAGCCAGCGGCGCGCGAGCCAGACGACCAGCAGCACGCCCAGGACGATGAGCACGATCGCGCTGACGCTATGATCGAGCAGGCCGCCGAAGAAGCGTTCGATCCATCCATTCTCGCCGATCGCGTGGTAGATCACGCCGGTGATTCCGATCACCATCAGCGCCAGGATGAGGAAATAGCCGATATCGCGCAGCAGCCGGTTCATTCGCTCCCCTTCATTCGCTCCCCGTCGTTCGCTTCTTTTGAGAGGGCCGCCGCCCTCATGGCGATGAAGTCATCCCGGGCCTGGCCCGCCTTGCATGCCTTGCATGCCCCCCTGCCGCACGTGGAGCCAGTGTAACCCACGCACTCCGCGACCCGCCCAGGACTTATGCCACGCGCCTGGCTTGACATGCGGCGGAAACTGGATATATTCACAGGTACCCGCAGCCCCGCATTCCGGCTGCGGCAAGACAGGCCGCGGCGGAATCGTCCGCTCGAGCCGAAGCATACCGTCCATGGAGGGGCTTCGAAGGAGATCACCATGGAAAAGCAAGCCGCAATGCACATTCTCAGCACCTTGGCCCAGGGCGTCGACCCGCATACCGGCGAGACTTTCCCGGCCGACAGTCCGTACCAGCAGCCGGATACCGTACGCGCCCTGTTCCAGGCCGTGCAGGCGATGGCCGATCCGGCCGGACGATCCCGCCCGGCAGCGCAAGGCATCCCGGAAAACGCCGGCAAACCCTGGTCGGACGAGGAAGACAATGCCCTGGCCGAAGCATTCGATGCCGGCAAGTCCATTCCCGAGTTGGCGCAACACCATCGCCGCACTCGCGCGGCCATCCAGGCGCGCCTGGTCCGGCTGGGCAAGATCGAGCCGCCCGCCGATCCGCCACGCTATCGCACCGGGCTGCCGGCGGCCCAGGCGGCCTAGCCCCTATTGATCAGGACGACCGTTCGATACGAACACGACGCTCCTCTCTCTGCCGAAGGAGAGGGAGCGAGCCAACCGACGGAGTCGCGCATGCAAGACCTCACCCCTCGCCAAGCGGAAATCCTGGAGCTCCTGCGCACGCATCTGCACGAGACAGGGTTTCCGCCCACCCGCGCCGAGATCGCAGCGCATTTCGGCTTCAGCTCCCCCAATGCCGCCGAAGAGCATCTGCGCGCGCTCGAGCGCAAGGGGGTGATCGAGATCCTGCCGGGCGCTTCGCGCGGGTTGCGTCTGCTGCAGCCGCAAGGCCTGCCGGTCGTGGGCCGCGTCGCGGCCGGCACGCCGATCCTGGCCGAGCAGCACATCGAAGGCTACTCGCGCGTCGATGCCGGCGTATTCAAGCCGCAGGCGCACTATCTGCTGCGGGTGCGGGGTTCGAGCATGCGCGATGCCGGCATCCTGGATGGCGATCTGCTCGCCGTGCACCGCACGCCCGATGCACGCGCCGGCCAGGTGGTGGTCGCGCGCGTGAACGACGAAGTCACGGTGAAGCGCCTGAAGCGCCGCGGCAGCCAGATCCAGCTGCTCCCCGAGAATCCCGATTTCGCGCCGATCGAAGTCGATCTGCGCAAAGTCGAGCTCGTGATCGAAGGCATCGGCGTCGGCATCATCCGCAACGGCCGCTCGTTATGACCGCATGCGGCTACTTTCAAGCCACCTTGACTGCAGCACCGCGGCTCGCTCAATGCGTTGGCTTCGATTCGGGCCGACTGACGAAATATCGGGGCTAGGACTGCGCATCGGCAATGGCCGCCAGCCAGATGATCTCTCCGGTGGAGATCAGGTTGTAGAGCATGTGCATGGCCATGGTGACCAGCAACGAGCCGGTGCGCAGGCGCGCGATGCCGAGCGTCACGCCGACGATGAAAATGATGGCGAACTCGAGCGGATCGAACTCGTAATGGATCCACGTCCATGCCAGCGCGGTAATCAGCACGGCGCCGACCCGGCCCAGAGGCGAGGCCAGAATGCCGGCGAACACGAAACCGCGAAACAGCAGCTCCTCGAATATGGGTGTCGCGACCACCAGCGCGATCCAGAACAGCAGCGGCGATTGCACGCTGCGATAGATCTCGACCCATTGCGCCGGCAGCAGCTCGCCCTTCACCAGGTAAATAACCAGGTCGGACATCGCGACGATCAGCGCCATGGCGCCGAGCCAGCGCAGCCACTCCTTCGCCGGCGCACGTACGATGCCGAGATAGGCGCGCGGGTCGAGCCGGTCGCGCAGCGCGGCCGCAGCGATCACCAGCGCGCCGCACAGGACGGTGCTGATGCAGGTGATCACCGCAAAATTCAGCGCCTGCGTGTTCTCCGCGGGAGACACCAGCCGCAACGCCGCGAGCACACGATCCATGCCGAAGCCCATGGCCGCCTGCAGCAATTCCAGCGCATACCAGATCGCCAGGCTCAGGCCCAGGGTTGCGGCCAGCCCCCAGGGCCGGCCGCCGGCTTCTTGGTAGGCAAGAGCATCGGCGCGCATGGTGAACGCATTGTAGCTTGAAGCATTGGCCGCCTTATTGACGGTTCGGCAAGTGGTTGACAAGCCGCTTTCCGCAATGCGCCCCTCTCTGCTTTCCACAATGCGCTCCCCCGGGAGCGAGCTGTAATGCATTTTCCGCAAGCTCGCTAAGCGCGGTTTTTGCCCTCGGCCAGCACCCATGTCACACGCATGCAACGCAGCCGATAAAGAATCTTTCTTTACGGCCGTAGATGCGTTCGTCGGGGACCTGTCTCCATCGCCATGACCCCAGTTGCTTCGAACGCAGAGCGCATCAACCGATTTCGCCTGCTCCGGCCGCTGGGCCAGGGCGCGCAGGGCATCGTATACGCCGCTCACGACCCGGAGCTCGACCGGCAGGTCGCGATCAAGACCCTGCTCCTGAACGGCGCGGCGAGCGCCGACCAGGCCGAACAGTTCGTCGCAGCGGCAAAAACCGCGAGCAGCCTGAGCCATCCCAATATCGTTCCTGTGTTCGAAGTCGGCATCCACGCCGGCCAGCCCTTCGTCGTGTTCGAATACGTCGAGGGCAGGACCCTGGCCGCCGCGCTCGAGGCGGAAGGTCCGCTGCCCATGGCGCGCGCCGTCGTGATGATGAGCCAGATCCTCGCCGGGATGGCGCATGTGCACGCGAGCGGCCTGCTGCACGGCGATATCAAGCCGGCCAACATTCTGATCGGCGTGAACAACATCCCGCGAGTGACCGACTTCGGCATCGCGCGGCCCGCGCGCACCGCTGCCCTGGAGACCGTGAGCTGCGGCACGTTGCAGTACACCGCACCCGAATGCCTGAGCGAGGGCCGGGCAGATTACCGCTCGGACGTGTTTGCCCTGGGCCTGCTGTTCCACGAGATGCTGACCGGCAAGCCGGTGTACGAGGCCGCCAACGAATACTCGATCATCTACAGGATCCTGAACGAGATTCCACCGTCGCCTTCGGCCTCCAATCCGCGCATCGACCGCCGCCTCGACGACATCGTATTGAAGGCGCTGCAGCGCGAACCGGATCAGCGCTATGCGGATGCGAACCAGATGAAGCTCGAACTGGACCGCTACCGCGTGCCTGCCGTGGCCGCGGCAAGCTCGGACCTGCGCGAGCAGGCGCTGCACGGCACGGTGGAGTTCCTGCTGCGACGCATGGCGCTGAAGAGCGATTTTCCTGCGCTCACGGCCAGTTTCAACCGCATCAATCAGCTTGCCGCGCAAAGCGAGGACGGTTCGATCAAGGCGATCTCCGACCTGGTGATGCGCGATTTCGCCTTGTCGCAAAAGCTGCTGCGAATCGCCAATTCCTCCGCCTTCGGCGCAGGCAATGTGACCCGCATCTCGCAGGCGATCACCCTGCTCGGCTTGTCCCAGCTGCGCGCGGTCGCAACCGGCATGATGCTCACGAACGCCGGCAACGGCGGCGCTCACGGTGGCAAGGACGGCGCTCGCGCCGGTGCGGTCGCCACCGCGCTGACCGATGCCTTCGTCGCCGGCGTGATCGCGCGCAACATCGGCCGCATGCTGCGACTGCAGAGCGTCGAGGAGCTGTTCATCTGCGGCATGTTCAGCCGGCTTGGCGAGCTGCTCACGTTGTTCTATCTGAGCGACGAGCACGAAGCGATCGCGAGCCGCGTCGCCGACGATGGAATCGATTCGGCCACGGCCTCGCGCACCGTCCTGGGGCTGACCTTCGAGGAGCTCGGTGCGGAAGTCGCGCTGCACTGGAAATTTCCCGAGATGATCGTCCAGGCAATGCACGCGCTGCCCGCGGGCAGCGTCGCGGCGGCATCATCGGATGCCGAGCGCATGCGCCTGTGCGCTGGCTACGCCCGGGAGCTTTGCACGCTGGCACGGGAAACGCCGGCCAGCGGGCGCGAACAGGCCTTCGCCAGGCATCAATGCCGCTATGCCGACGCGGTCCCGGTCGAGGTTGCGCATATCCGACTGCTCATCGGGCATTCCGTCACCGCGGCCCTGCAGTACATAAGGGCTTCGGGGCTCAGGCTGATCGAGACGCCGCTGCTGGCGGCGATGCGCGCGTTGTCGCAACCGTGCGACGCCAAGGCGCAGGCGCCGAGCACCGGCGCTGGCCGTGCACCCGTCACCAGCGTCGATGGCACGGCTCGCGGCATCGCGCAGGGG
>JBOIEI010000258.1:0-1737 GCA_050741055.1 Burkholderiales bacterium
GGATGCCGGTCACGCGCGCGCGCACTTCGACATCGCGCGATCCGGCAGTCTGGCCGACGTACTCGTAAGTGGCTGGCAGATCGCGCGGCTGTACCTCGACCACCGACACTTCCGGCGGTGGCCTGCCGCCGCCGGGCTGGGAGTCCGCACGCTCGCAGGCGGCGAGCGCCAGGCAAACGACGACGCAGCCGAGCCGCGACAAACCGTGCAAGTGCGTTCGCTTCATAGGAGCGCAGCCGATGCGAGTGGGGTCAGGGCGATCGCGGCGGAGGTGCCGCGAAGGCAAGGAAAACGAAGCGCAGAACTTTACCGGCTTTCCGGGGGCGGTGTAAACGCCGCGTTTGTTGCCGGGATGTTATCGCCAGGTTGCAAGCGTATGATGCATTATGTCCGCAACACGGCACGCAACACGAATGCGCCAAACACAACGGCGCGCTGGGAACGCACTACAACGGCACGCGACACAGGGCGCAACAATGCCGCGCCGATTCGGCCATGGCGGTTTCGCATACTGAAGCGTCGTTGCGCACGCTGCTGCACGACTGGCACGTCGGCAACGGCGCGCGCATGGTGGTCTTCGGCGGCTTCAGCATGCCGCTCAATTACGCCGAAGGCGTCGTCCGCGAGCACCTGGCAACCCGCACGCAGGCCGGATTGTTCGATGTGTCGCACATGGGCCGCTTTCGCGCCTCCGGGCAGGGCACGCAGGATTTTCTCTCGCGCGTGCTCACCAACGACGCGTCCGCACTTGCGTCGGGGCAAGCCCATTACACGCTGCTCGCAAACGAACGCGGCGGCGCGATCGACGACGCCTACCTGTATCGCCTGAGCGCGGAAGACTTCCTGCTGGTGGTGAACGCGTCGAACCGGGCGCGCGATTGGGATTGGCTGCACGCGCAGTCGATTCCTGATTCGGTGCGGGTGACTGATCAGAGCGAAGCGTTGGCGATGTTCGCCTTGCAGGGGCCGCGCTCGGAAGCCTTGCTTGCGGAGCTCATGGATGCAAGCGCACTGCCGCAGGCGCGCCGCAACCGATTGCGCATGGGCAAATACGAGGGTCACGCCCTGATCGTCGCGCGCACGGGATATACGGGCGAGGCGGTCGGCTTCGAGCTGTTCGTGGATGCGCAGGTTGCGGCCGCGTTATGGCAGCGCCTGGTCGATGCGGGCGCCGTACCCGCCGGCCTCGGCGCACGCGATTCGTTGCGCCTGGAAGCGGGTCTGCCGCTCTATGGCCACGAGCTCGGGACCGATCGCGACGGCGCCGAGATCCCGATTTTCGCCAACCGGCTCGCGCGCTTCGGTGTGCGCAAGCCGGGGATGGGCGACTATGTCGGTAGGCGTGCGCTGGATGCGCAACGCGAAGAGTATGACGCCGTCCTGGCGGGCGCCATCGGCTCTTCGCAAGCGCGAAGGTTGCCGCGGCTGGTTCAGCCACTGGCGGTGTTCGATGGGCGCCGGCCGTTGCGCGCAGGCTACGATCTCCTGCTCGCTGACGAGCCGGTCGGTTACGTCACGTCGGGGACCAGTGTCCCGGTCGGCTGCGCCCGCGCGACCGAGCCCTACCGGATGCGCCCGGTCGGTCTCGCCCTGGTCCGCTGCGACATACGCTTCGATCCCCATACGCCCGTGCACTTCACCGTGCGCGCTGCGCGCCAGGCGCTGATGGAGGCGCAACTGGTCGAGCGCAATCTGCCGCCGGCTCGGATGACCTAGGCGTCGAGCTCAGGTCAACTC
>JBOIEI010000259.1:0-1506 GCA_050741055.1 Burkholderiales bacterium
GGACTGGGCGACGTGCCGCTGCTCGACGGCGCGGCCGTGCGTTTCGAATGCCGGCGCGAGCACAGCTACGAAAGCGGCGACCACCTGATCCTGATCGGCCGAATCGAGCGCTACTGCTACAGCGAGTGCACGCCGCTGCTGTTCCATGGCGGGCGCATGCACGCCTCCGATGACGAGTGAAGGACACGGCCTGAAGCGCGCGGCAGCGGCTGTCGCCGGGGTTGCGGAAGCGGATCTCGGGCTCGTGCCGCGGCACATGACGCCGACCGATCTCATGGCGCAGGCACCACGCTGCGCGCGCTGGACGATTGCGGCCTGAAGCTCGCCGACATCGATGCCGTGCTGTGCGCGAACAGCCAGTCGCGCGTCGCGTCGATGCAGCTCGCCGAATATCTGCGCATCAAGCCCAGATACTTCGCGCTTCGTCGCCAATGGCGCCATCGCGCCGGGCGGGCGGCTTGCCGTCAACACCAGCGGCGGCGGCTTGTCGTATTGCCATCCCGGCATGTACGGCTTGCTGGTGATGATCGAGGCGGTGCGCCAGATCCGCGGCGAATGCGGGCAGCGCCAGGTCGCCAACTGCGAGGTTGCGCTCGCGCACGGCAACGGCGGCGTGTTGTCGAGCCAGTGTACGGTGGTGTTCGGGGGCGTGAGCACGGTTTGATTGCTCTGCGGGGTCAGGCAGCCTCACGGCGTCTTGGTGCCGCGTGCACCGGGGTTCAGGTAAGGCGTCATTCCCGCGCAGGCGGGAATCCAGAGCAAACCCGATCCTGGGCTCCCGTTTTCACGGGAGCGACAAGTTTCGTCGGCGCGCGTTTACCCGACGAATGACTCGCTCTATCAGAACGTTTTCTTCCGCCGCCATTTCTTCGGCCGATCGCCCGGGAAGGTGAGGCCGCTCGCGCTCACGCCCAGGTCCACCATCGTCTTCGCCAGCGCGATGGCGCTGGCATAACCTTCGAGCACGGGAATCTCCCAGCCCATCTCGTGCAGCCGCTTCTCGACGAACGGTTTCAGCCAGAATGTCGCCGAGCAACCGAAGGTGATGACCTCGGCGCCATCCTCCTCGATCGCGCACACCGCTTCCTGCACCGCGCGCTCGACCATCTCCGAGCGCTCGCCCTTCAGTGCCTTCTGCCGTTCGCCCTGCGGCGTGAGCTCCGACTCGTGCCCCGGGCGCATGAACGGGATGTGCACGTTGCGGATCGAAGCGCAGCGCTGGTCGAAGCGATGCTGGATGACCAGGTTGTAGTAGTACATATTGTGCGACTCGGCCAGGTCGATCACGCTGAACTTGTTGCCCAGCATCGTGGCGATGTGCATCTGCGAGAAAGCGCAGGAAGTCACCGGGATTCCGAACGGACGCGCGATCTCCCGCGACTCGATGAAGCCCGGCTCGCCGCCGCCGAGCAGCACGATGGCGTTGTACTTGCCACTCTTGCAGGCCTCCTTGACGATCGGCAGCCGTCCTGCGGCGACCAGGGCGAATTCCTCCCGGTTCTCTAC
>JBOIEI010000260.1:0-3582 GCA_050741055.1 Burkholderiales bacterium
GAAGCGCCTGGAGCGCTACGGTGCTGCGCTGATCGGCATCGTTCAGGCCGAGTGCGCCAACCAGCGCTGAGGTTGCCCGGGGTCAGGTCTTGCTTGTTGCATCTCATGACCAGGCGCTGAACTCGTGGTATGACCCCGTGCTTTGGCGATATGCAACAAGCAAGACCTGACCCCGACGTCGACGGATATGCAACAAGCAAGACCTGACCCCACCGCCGCCACGCTTAGATCAATAGTCAGCCGAGGTATTCGAACAACGTCGGGTCGAGCTTGCCACGATGCTTGTCGAGCACCGGACGCACTGCTGCGATGAAGGCGTCGCGTTCTTCCGGCGTAAGCTCGATCACCTCGTTCTTCGCCGGATCGAGCTTGCGGCGGACCTCGTCGTCCTCGGCGGCCGCAAGCCGATGCTGGTAGGCGGTGGCGGCGCGCGCAGTCTCCTCGACCGCGGCCCTCACGTCCTCGGGCCAGCCGAGATAGCGCGCCTTGTCGCAGATCATCAGCGCCACGCCGAAGAGATGCCCCGAGAGGGTGATGTAGCGGTGGTGGTTGTGCACGCCGAAGTTGTAGATGTTGGTCAGCGGATTCTCTTGCGCGTCGAACCGGTCGGAGCCGATGTTCTCGGTGAACTCCTTGATGTCGACGGAAACCGGGACGAAGCCGAGCGCACTCATCGTTTCGGCGATCAGCTCGCTCAGCTGGATGCGGATGCGCAAGCCCTGGCAGTCGGCGGGCGTGCGGATCGGGCGCACCTTGTTGCTCAAGTAGCGAAAGCCGTTGTCCCAGATGCCGAGCAGCTTGAACGGCGAGGCATCCATCGCCTGCTTGAAGCGTTCGCCGAGCTCGCCCGTCAATGCCCGCTGAATCGAGCTTCGGTCCTGCACCACGAAGGGCAGGTCGAACAGGGCGAAATCCGGCACCCATCTGGTGAAGCGGATGCTCGCCATGTACGCGAAATCGAGCTCGCCATGTTCGACCATGATGGGGAGATCGCCCGACGGGCGGCCGAGCTTGAGCACGCTGCCGATCAGCTCGAAGCGCGCGCGATCGCCCAGCCGCTTGCACAGCTGCTCGCCGAAATACGATGCCGCCCGGTTGTGGATCGACGCGGGCTCCTGGTAGCCGCCGAAGCGGAATTCGATCGGATTCATTGGCACGATTGAGGCTCGCTGTCGGTGGGCGCGCGGCCGCCATATGGGCGTTGCGGTGCCGGAACGGCAAGCAAGCCGATGCTAGCCCATTCCCCCGTTGGGCAACAACATTTAACATCGAGCCTTACCCCGGAGGAAACGCATGCTGCTCGCGCAGCCAGGGCGCATCGGCCGTCTCACGCTCAAGAATCGCGTGGTAATGGCGCCGATGGGCACCAACTACAGCACCACCGACGGACTGTCCACCGAGCGCGACAGGATGTACTACGCCGAGCGCGCGAAGGGCGGTGTGGCGGCGATCATGACCGAAGCGATGGTGGTCACCGAGCATGCGCGCCCGCACCACAATTCGCTCTGCGTCTATCACGATCGTTTCATCCCGGGACTTGCCAGCATCGTCGATGCGATCCATCGCCACGATTGTTACGTATTCGGACAGCTCAACCACCGCGGCGCGCTGCTGCGCCGTTTGGTGCTGAACATGGAACCGGTCGGGCCGTCGGCGTGGCACAACCCGAATACCGGCGATGCGGTCCGGCCTCTCGCGACCGTTGAGATCGAGGAGATCCAGCGGCTGTTCGTGCAGGCGGCCCGGCGCCTGGTGCAGGCGGGCTACGACGGCGTCGAAATCCATGCCGGCAACGGCTACCTCTTCCAGCAGTTCCTGACCCCGCGCATCAACAAGCGCACCGATCGCTACGGCGGCAGCCTCGACAATCGCATGCGCTTCCTGCTGGAGACGGTCGACCGGGTGCGCACGGCATTGCCCGCCACGGTGCTGATCGTGCGCCTGTCCTGCACGGAGTACGTTGCGGAAGGCTACAGCGAGGCCGAGATCGTCGCGGTTGCGCAAGCGCTCGAGCGTGCCGGCGTGGACGCGCTCGATCTCTCCGGCGGCAGCAACGAAAGTCCGCAACTCTCGAAGTACTGCATCCAGCCGCCGTCCTTTCCGCGCGGCATGCTGGCCCCGTATGCCAAGCCGATCAAGCAGGCGGTGTCGATCCCGTGCCTGGTCGCGGGGCGTATCGTCGATCCGCAGGACGCCGAAGCCGTGCTCGGCTCCGAGTCGGCCGACTTCATCTCGCTCGGGCGTGCCCTCTATGCCGATGCGCACTGGTGTCTGAAAGCGCTCGGCAAGGTCGCAGCGCCCATCCGCTCCTGCATCGCCTGCAACGTCTGCTTCGAGCGCCTGACGCTGGAGAAGGACGTTGCCTGCGTGCACAACCCGCTCATCGGCACCGAATTCGAAGCGCTCGAATATGCCGAGCCGCAGCTGTTCGCACCCGCGGAGGCTTCACGGCGCAAGCGTGTCCTGGTGCTCGGCGCCGGCGTTGCCGGCATAGAGGCGGCGCGGGTGCTCGCCGGGCGCGGTCATGCAGTCGAAGTGTGGGAGAACACGGATCGCCCCGGCGGCCAGATGCCACTTGCCACGGCGGCGCCGGACAAGCAGGAAGTCGAGCCGATCTGGTCGTACCGCTGGCAGGAAGTGCGCTCGCTCGGCGTTGCGGTGCGAACGAATACGATCGCCACGGCGGAGAACGTGCGTGCGTTCTCGCCGGATTTCGCCATCGTCGCGACCGGTGCGGTGCCGCGTGCAGCGCCGTTCGATCTGTCGGCGCTCGACGCTCGTATTCGGATGCTGCACGCGTGGGACTATCTCGGCAACCCCGATGGCATCGGCAGCGGCGCGAAGGTCACCGTCGTGGGCGGCGGCATGGTCGGCATGGAGGCTGCCGATCTGCTGGCTGCACGCGACGCACGGGTCACGGTGGTGGAGGCGCTCGCGACGCTGGCGCAAGGCATGGCACGCAACAACCGGATGGAGTTGATCGAGCGTGTGCAAGCCAAGGGCGCGACGCTCGTCACCGAGGCGAACATCATCGCGGTGCGTGGTGGCGTGATCGAGATTCTGATCAAAGACGACAGCCAGCCGAGCACGCTCGAAATCGGCGACGTGCTCCTGATCGCGATCGGCCCGCGTCCGGTGCGCGATTGCATTCCGGTCCTGGAAGCGGCCGGCATACCCTACGAGCTTGCCGGCGACTGCTACCGGCCGGGGGATTTCCTGACCGCGATTCGCGACGCCTGGATGGTCGCGCTTGCGGTCGAGCGCCGCGCCGCGGCCGAGCCTGGCGAGGCCATGGCAATGGACGAAGGTGGGAGAGGGGAGCATCCTGCGGTGAGCGGTTGTGAGCTGCTTGCCGATCGTCAACATACCGTCGAGAAAGAATGCGCGTTGAGAGGAGGCTCGACATGACGACTCCCTACGAGATCTACGCCATCAAGTACGCGATGCGCGACGCCAAGCGGCCGGTGCACTTCGTCGGCGGCGACCCGCACGATACACCCATGCCGATGGACTACTTCGTCTGGCTGGTGCGCAACGCCGAGCGCACGATCGTGGTCGACACCGGCTTCACGGCGGCGATGG
>JBOIEI010000261.1:0-6508 GCA_050741055.1 Burkholderiales bacterium
CAGGTACATCGTCACCACGGTCGCATCCGACAGATCGGTCTGGAACAGGTCCTGCGCCATGAACGCGACCTTGTCCGAAACGCCTTCGCGGCGCGCGAGCTCCTGGCTGCGGGCGACCAGCTCCGGGTCGTGCTCCACCCCGAATCCGCGCGCACCGAAGCTGCGGGCCGCTTCACGCACGATGCGCCCGTCGCCCGAACCGAGATCGATGACGTAATCGTTGGGCCCGGTCTTCGCGAGCGTCAGCATGCGATGAACGACATCGGGCGGGGTTGGGACGAACGGTGCCTGGGGATGCGCCGGGGCCGACACCTGCGAATGCGCCGGGGCCGGCGAAAGTGCGAGCGCCGCGGCGAGCAATAGCAGGAGCAGCAGCAAGCGCTTCGGCATGCAGGCGCGCAGCGCCTCGCATCGGCGCGCGCTCATGCTCGCCTGGCGGATGCAACTCTGGTAGATTCCCACGCCGATTCGATCTCGCTGCACGCGGGCCTGTCGTGGAGGCCGCAATGATGTCGGCAGCAGGTCGAGTCACGACGGAACAACATGCGGCGCCATACCGCCAGCAGCTCCACCAACCCGGCCCAGTGCCGGAAAAGCGCGACGATTATACATCCCGCCTCATGGCTGCGCTCTACGCGATCATCTTCGTAACCGGCGGCGCTACGCTCGCCCTGGAATTGCTCGCCTCGCGGGTGATGACGCCCTATTTCGGCGTAAGCCTCTACATCTGGACCGGCATCCTGTCGATCACGCTGGTCGCGCTCGCACTCGGCTATTGGGCCGGCGGCCGGGCGGCCGCAATCCTGGCCGCGGACAACCGTTCCGAGCGGCTGTACAGCATATTTCTGCTCATGCCGGCTCTGAGCGCGCTGGCGCTGGTCGGCGCATGCCTCATGTATCCGCACATTTTCCCGCTGCTGGCGGGCGCGGATCTGGTGGCGGGCTCGTTCATCGCCTGCGTCATCCTGCTGGGCGTGCCGCTGGTCACGACCTCGGCCATGAACCCCCTGCTGATTGCCATCCGGGTGCGGCAGGCGGCGGCCCGGGTGCATGCCGATGCCGGCGCGGGGCGCGTCTTCTTCGTCAGCACCGTGGGCTCGGTTGCCGGCGTGGTGGCGACGGCGTTCGGGCTGATTCCGCGCTTCTCGAACTTCGTTTCGCTGCTGATCGTGGCGTTGTGCCTGTCGCTGCTGCCGATGCTGGCCTTGCTGCCCGCGTCGCAACGGCCCGCTGGAAGGCGCGGCTTGTTGGCCACCACCGCCGTCGCGATCGTCGCTGCGGCCGCACTGCTGTGGCAGGCCGATGCCTACCTGGGGCGCATGTGGCCGGTGAAGTACTCGGGGCTGGACTGGACCATCGAGGCGCGCGCAAGCTCGCTATTCGGCACCGTGAAAATTCTCAGAAGCAGCCCGATCGACGAGCGTGGGCGCTTCGTACGGGTCTATTTCCAGGACGGGCTCATGCAGAACCGCATGCTCTCCGACGGCGAGTCGTTCTCGTTCTACACCTATGCGCTGGAAGCGCTCGCGCTGTCGCATCGGCCCGACATGCGCACCGCGCTCGTGCTGGGCCTCGGCGCCGGGGTCGTGCCCTCGCGCCTGTCCGAGCGCGGCGTCGAAGTGACGGCGGTCGAGATCGATCCGGCGTCGTTCACGATCTCCCGGCGCTTCTTCGGCCTCGATCGAACCCAGGTCAAGGCGATCCAGGACGACGCGCGCACCTATCTGCGTACCTGCAATGGCGGCTACGACGCGATCGTGGTCGATCTGTTCCATGGCGACGGCACGCCCGACTACCTCATCACGCGCAATTTCTTCGCCGATCTGCGCGCCTGCCTGGCGCCGCGCGGCGTGGTGGTCTTCAACACCTTCGCCGACCTCGATCTGCCGATCGGCTATGCGCACTTCCTCGCGACCCTGCGCGCCGAGTTTCCGTATGTGACGCTGTACCGCGAGAACGAGCCGGGTGCGCGCCACATCAATAGCTACGTGGTCGCTTCGGTTGCGGTCCCCGCCCCGATACCGGTTGAGCTGCGCAACATTCCAGGCCGATACGGCGAGCAGCTGGCCGCCCTGCTGCGATCTCCCCGCCAGCTCGACCCGGGGCTGCTCGCAGGCGGCCTGGTGATCACCGATGCGCGCAGCGGCGGCGCGGTCGATCTCGCGCGCGCGCAAATGGGATATCGGCGCCAGGTGGCGCGCGACCTGCCGGCGGCGTTTCTGGTCAACTGAGGCCAGCGCCGACGTACCCGGGCAAGCGCGCCTCGACGCCTATCCCGAGCGCGCGCCTCAAGAGCGCCGAGCTACTGCGCCAACGGCTCGCGCGGCGCCCGGACGCGTATCGCCTTCCACTTGTAGCGCCTGTCGAACGCGCCCGAACCCCAGGCGACATCGCCCTCCATCGCCGTGCCGGCGACCTTGCCGCGATACGTGTGCAGCTCGCTGTCCGCGCCGGTCGCCGCATCGAGCGTGAACTCGAACGCATCGCCGCGCAGCCTCACGTTCGTAAGCTCCGTACTGCGCGTGCCGACGAGCGCGGTGCCGCGAACCTGCTGGAACGTTTGCCGGAGCTCGACTGCGACCGGCGCGGGCAGCTTGTGACCGACGAGCTCGATCCGCCAACGCCCGGCGACATGCGCCGGAACGATCCAGAGATAGATATGGGCGCTGCTGAAGCCGACCGCCTCGCGTTTCTCCGGCACATCGAAGCTCCAGCGGTTGTCGGGCTGCCATTCGCGGAAGTGGTAGTCGTGCGAAACGATGCGGGTGCCGGGCCTCAACTCGGTGAGGAACTTCGGCCGCAGGCCGAGCATCATCGCCGGCAACACGTACAAGGTGATCACCGTGGCCTTGTGAATATCGGCCTTGAACACGTCCTGCCGGTAGAACACGGCTCGCTCGGCGATACCCTCCTTCTGTGCCTGGGCGTTGCTCATTTCCACCAGCGCGGGGTTGATGTCCACACCGAACCCGCTCGCGCCATACACCTTCGCAGCCGTGCGCACCATGCGCCCGTCGCCCGAGCCCAGGTCGACCACGAAGTCGTCGGGGCCGACTTTCGCGAACTCGAGCATGCGCTCGACGATCACGTTCGGGGTAGGCACATAGGGCCCTGCCGTTCGCGGCAGGTCGTCGCCGCGCGCCGTGGGCGCTGCCAGCCACGCCATGAGCCCTGCACCCAGTAGCCGCCGGCGGGAAAGCTCGACACGATTCAGCGTCGATTCGTTCATCGCTGGGTATCCTGCAGCCGTGAGACCGGCGTCGTGCCGGAAGCGTCATTTCTCGCCGCGCGCCTCGCGGCAGGCCAAGGCGATTTCATCGATGGACGCGTTGCCAAGATAAACGGCGGTCACCGACTTGCGCAACACCTGGATCTCATCGGCCGAGAGCTTTGCCTCGAGCTCGTCGCCGTTCAATCCATTCAGGACCTGCTGCAGCGAATAGCCCTGGTCGCGGAACTGTACCGCGCGTTCCACCACCGCGAACAGCTGCCCGCAACTGAGGCCGGACGCCGCGGGCAGTACCGGGCCTGCGAGCGCAAACGCCGCACAAGCCGCGAGCAGGTTTCGATAGGGGACACTAGACATGCTCGTCCTCCAGGCCAACCTTCGTGCGCCAGCCGCGATGCCGGCTGAACGCCGAGCATGGGATTGCGCCCTGATGGATGGCTGATCGCGTCGCGGTCCCCGCTTGCTGCCGGGAACCGGGCGGATTGTCGGTGAATGGCCGGAAAAGGGGAAGAGGGACTGAGGGGATTGAAGCGCGGTCTGCGCGCTACAATGCGCCATCCAACCGCCCAACCGTTCGAGCAACGTAAGCGCCAGCACCCGCGAGGAGTCGAACAATGACACAACGACGAAGATTCCTGTTCACGGCCGCTGCCATCGCGGCGATGGTCCCGTTGCGTACGAGCCTCGCCGGCGAAGCCAAGAAGCGCATGCGCATCGGCGTGATCGGCTCCGGGCGCATCGGCGGCACGCTCGGCGGCCTGTGGGCAAGAGCGGGCCACGAGGTGATGTTCTCGGATCGCGATGCGGAGCAGGCCAAGCGTGCTGCACAAGCGGCCGGATCGAACGCGCGCGTCGGTAGCTCGAAGGAAGCCGCCGCGTTCGGCGACGCCGTTCTGCTCGCCGTACCGTATTCCGCGCTTCCGCTGCTGGCCAAGGAGCTCGGCGCCGAGCTCAAGGGCAAGGTGATGATCGATCCGAACAACCCGATCCCGCGGCGCGACGGCGACATGGCGGTAGGGCCGCGCGAAAAAGGCGCCGCGGTGTCGACCGCCGCGATGTTCCCGGGCGTATCGACCTTCCGCGCCTTCAACGCCATCGGCTATGCGACTTTGCAAAGCGAGGCGCATCGCGCAGCGCCGAAGCTGGCAGTCCCGGTGGCGGCGGACGATCCCGCTGCCCTGGAGCTCGGCATGCAGCTCACCGCAGACGCGGGCTTCGAACCGGTTCGCGTCGGCACACTCGCGCAGTCGCGGATATTCGACCTGGGTGCGCCGGCCGCCGGCGCACGCACCGCGCAAGAACTGCGCAAGATCCTCGCCCAATAACGCTCGTGCTGCTCGAACGCGTGGTGGCGCTGCGCGCCGGCGAGCTGCGCGCGGCCCTATGGTCGTTCGGCTACTTCTTCTGCCTGCTCGCCGCCTACTATGTATTGCGACCGCTGCGCGACGAGATGGGCGTGGCCGGCGGCGTGCGCAACCTCCATTGGCTCTTCACCGCCACCTTCGTCGTCATGCTCGCCGCCGTGCCGATCTTCGGCGCGGTCGTCGCCCGCCTGCCGCGGCGCCGCTTCATACCGCTCGTCTACCACTTCTTCGTGCTCAACATCGCGCTGTTCTGGGCCTTGGCTGCGCTCGACATCTCGAAGGTCGAGGTGGCGCGCGTGTTCTTCGTCTGGATCAGCGTGTTCAACCTGTTCGCCGTCTCGGTGTTCTGGTCGTTCATGGCCGATCTGTTCACCCCCGAACAGGGCAAACGCCTGTTCGGATTCATCGCCGCGGGCGGCTCTGCCGGTGCGCTGCTCGGACCGATTCTGACGGTGTGGCTCGCGGGCCGCCTGGGACCTGTGAACCTGCTGATCGTCGCGGCAATCCTGCTCGAGGCCGCCGTATTGTGCGCACACCGACTGGAAGCCGCGGCACCGAAGCGCTCGGACAGCTCGGCCACCGCGCAGGCTCCGATCGGCGGCAATCCCTTCGCCGGCTTCGCGCTGCTGCTGCGCTCGCCTTACCTCGCCGGCATCGCACTGTGGGTGCTGTTACTGTCCCTGTGCGGCACGTTTCTGTATTTCCAGCAGGCGAACGTGGTCGCCGCCGCCTCCGACGATCCCGCGGTGCGCACCCGCATCTTCGCCTCGATCGATCTCGCCGCCGGGTTGCTGACGCTCCTCATACAGGCGTTTGCCACCGGGCGCCTCATGAGCCGCTTCGGCGTCGGGCCCGCGGCCGCGCTTCTGCCGCTGGTTTTCGCGCTCGGTTTCGCCGCGCTCGCCGCCTCGCCCGTGCTGCTGCTCGTGATCGCATTCCAGGCTCTGCAGCGCACCGCGAACTTCGCCGTGTCGAATCCGGCGCGCGAGGTGCTGTTCACGGTGGTCGGGCGCGAGGAGAAGTACAAGGCGAAGTACCTGATCGACGGCGCCGTATTTCGCGGCGGCGACGCGCTGTTCGGCTGGCTCTTCAATCTGCTGCGGGGTGCGGGCCTGGAGCTCGCCGCAATTTCAGCTGCGACGATTCCGCTCGCGCTGGGGTGGCTTGCGCTCGCGCTTGCGCTGGGCAAGTCGCAGGAGCGGCGGGCGGCGGGGTCTGCCGGCGACTGAAGCTTGCGAGCACTTCGCGCAGCCGGTACGTGCGCAGACGCCAGGCTCGCTGCGCTCAGCCGTCGCGCTTCAGCACCGCCTCGATCGCTTCCGCGGCCACCTTGATGTCGACACCGGCCCGCTCTTCCTGCAGCAGCATCGGAATGCGCGAGTCGCGCTCGGCCCAGCCGCGGTTGAGCGCCTCGTGCATCTCGGCCAGGGTGAGATTGGCGATTCGCATCGGCACGCCGAGCTCGCGCCCGAGCTCGGTGGCGAGCATGCAATCCTTGGTCGCGAGCTTCAACGCGAAATCGGGCGGATCGAACTTGCCCTGGAGAAACTGCCGGCCGAGCCGGTCGAAGGTGCGCTGGCGCCCGAGCGCGCATTGGCGTACCGCGGCCCACAGCTCGAGAGGATCGACGCCGCCCTTCACCCCGAGCGTGAACACCTCGGCCAGCGCCGTCTGGATCGCGTAGCCCGCCATGTTGTGCACCAGCTTCGCCACCGAGCCGGCGCCGATCGGGCCGATGTAGATCACCTGGTCGCCGATCGCATCGAGCACGCGCTTGTAGCGATCGAACACCTGGCGGTCGCCACCGACCAGCAGGGCGAGCTTGCCGCTCTTCGCCCCGCTCGGCCCGCCGCTCACCGGGGCATCGAGCACGGGAATGCCGTTGTCCTTGAAGCGGGCGTGCAGCCGGCGCACC
>JBOIEI010000262.1:0-2366 GCA_050741055.1 Burkholderiales bacterium
GCTCGAACCAGCGCGAGCGGCGGTGCTTGAGCCCGCGCACCGTGCGCTCGGCGAAGCGGGTGAGCGGAATGCGCGCGTGCCTGAAGATGTGCTCGCGGATCTTCGGCTTGTCGTAACCGTCGCGCGCGAGCACGCCCGCGTGCTCCGGTCCGATCACGAGCAGCGGACCGGTGGGGAAGATCACGTTGTTGTGGCCGAGCGCCGTCATCGCGCCCACCAGGTGGTCGATGATCTCCCTGCCGGTTTCGCAGCCGTAGGTGAATACGTTGTGGCCGGCCGAGGCGCCGACGACCGTGACGGCGCTCTCCCTGGGATCGAATCCACGTTCGACGTGCAAGGGCGGCCACGGGCTTTCGGCTTCGTTCTCGGCGATGCAGAAAGTGAGCTTGCCGGGCTGGCCCTGGGTGGACATGTCCGTATCGCCCGGCAAGTCGCCCCCCACGTTACGAAGGATGAGCTGCAGGGCCCGGCCGATGGTGGCGTTGGCGCGGAAACCCTGGCCGAAGACGTTGCCGCGCGCGTTGAGCCCGAGCTTCGCCACGATCGGGCCGTTGACGATGACGAGCGGCGTGCCGTTGTTGGTCGCCGTCTGGATGCCGTAGAGCCGGCAGTCGTCCTCGAGCGCCGCCCCGAGCGCCGCCAGCACGACCGGAAAATAATCCGGGCGGCATCCCGCCATCACGGCATTGATCGCGAGCTTTTCGATGGTTGCCGTGCGCATGCGCGGCGGTATCGGGCCGATCGTCTCCGCAGCATCGCGGCGGGAAGCCGCCACCATTGCGCGCACGGCAGCGCGCGTGGGCGGAACCACGGGCAGCCCATCCGTCCAGCCGTTGTCGAAGAAGAGCTCCTGCACGGCATCGGGAGACAGGTCGAGCGGGAGCTCGGGGCCGAAGCTCGGCTTGGTCTGCGGCAGTTGCGACGCCGAGCGCTGCGTCAAGGCCGCGGCGAGGTGGGGCACGGCCGATTCCGCCCGCTCCATCACCGCCCCCTTCGGCGCCGTATGCATGGGGTGCGGAATCTCGACGATGGGCAGTGCCGCCAAGCCATGACCGGCCGCTTGCGAGCGCGCGGCATGCGAAAAGGCACTGCTGCACAGGGTGACCGTGGGAATTCCGAGCGCTTCCAGCCGCACGCCGTCGGCAACGCTCATGGAGGTGGACGTGCCGCAATCGCCGAAACCCTGGATGACGGCATCGCACTCCGCCAGGCGTTTCAATTCTGCCTCCGAGAGCGAATCCTTCGGGGCGAGCTTTCGAACCTTGAGGGCGACCCGTGCCCCATAGTCGCTTTCCAGCCGGGGCCCGACATGGCTCAGGAACAGATCGGCGTTCACCTTGCTGTTGTCGACCAACGCGATCTTGGCGTTGCGCAGCTGGCTCAAGGGCGCGGCGAGCGCCACATCGGGCGCGCCTTCGTCGACGGCCGGATTCAGTACGTAAAGTCGTTCCATAGGAGGTCTTTTTCCGCTCGATGGCCGCATGTTGCCACTCGCCCCATGTGCACTCAATGACTAGAATCGAATAGGTTCATAACAATTGTGTTATTTGGTATGAGACTGGCACAGCTGAAGACCATCGCCGCGATCGTCCGCAACGACCTGAGCGTCTCCCGGGCCGCCGAGGCGCTGAACATGCCGCAGCCGGCGGTAAGCCGTCAGCTTCGCGCGTTCGAGCGCGAGCTGGGCGTCGATATTTTCGTGCGCAAGCAAAAGCGCCTGCGTGGCCTCACGCGGCCCGGACAGGCCATCGTCGAGATCGCCCGACGGATGCTGGAAGACGCCGCCAAGATCGGCAAGATCGGCCGGGATTTCTGCGACGAGGAGAGCGGCACGCTCACGGTCGCCACCACGCATACGCAGGCGCGATACGCGCTTCCGGGCATCGCTGAACATTTCCTTCGGCGATACCCGAAAGTGCGCCTGATGCTGCGTCAAGGCGCGCCCGCTGAAGTCAATCAACTGGTCGCGAGCGGGGAGGCGGACATCTGCATCGGCTCGGAATCGGAGGGCGAAAACTCGGGACTCGTGCTGTTCGAATGCTATTCGATGATACGCATCGTGCTGGTCCCTCGCGATCACCCGCTGCTCAAAGTACAAAGGCTCACGCTGGAGGCGCTCGCGCGCTATCCGATCATTACCTACGACGCGCCCTTCGTCGGCAGATCCCGAATCGTCAAGGCGTTCGGTGCGCGTGGACTCTTCCCCGATATTTTCCTGAGCTCGGTCGATAGCGATGTCATCAAGGCTTACGTGGAGCGCGGCCTGGGCATCGCCATCGTGGCGAGCTTAGCCTACGACGCATCGAGAGACACTCGGCTGCGGGCCATGGACGCGAGCCATTTGTTCGAGCCCAACACCATATACC
>JBOIEI010000263.1:0-6786 GCA_050741055.1 Burkholderiales bacterium
CGGGCAGGGAGAAAATCGCATTGTCGGAGCAGATCGAGATGTCGCACTGGAGCACCATCTCGTAGCCGCCCGCCATGCAGTAGCCCTTGATGGCCGCGATCACCGGCTTCATCACGCTCGAAAGCGCGCTGGTCGATTTCGCCGTCAGATAGTGCCGGTCGTGCACCATCTCCCCGGTGCTGCGGCTGGAACGCTCCTTCAGATCCGCTCCGGTGCAAAACGCCTTGTCCCCGGCACCGGTTATGACGATGACCTTGACGTTGGGATCCTCGTCGAGCCTGGGAAACAGCTCGAGCAGCTCGAGACGCAGCTGCCGGTTGATGGAGTTGAGCGCTTCGGGGCGGTTCAGCGTCAAGACGGCGATGCCGTCTTCGATGCTGAGCAGGTGCACGGGGGCATTGGCCATGGATTTCGGTCCTGGAGAGTGGCGTCAGTCGTAGGCGGCCGGGCGCAATGCAAGACGAGCGGCTGAACGCGCCGTACCGCGGGTGTGAATGCAACGCCGACACTATATCAAATTCAATTCGCGCGCACGGCAGGCACTCGGCCTCCCGAGCGTGCTGCTCTACAGGACTGCCCACCTCCATTCGCTTGGATGCGACGCTTGCGAGAGTGCCAATGCGGGGCGCATCCGACAAGTTCGTTCGATGCCCTACGGTGTAGCCTCAAAGAACGTTGCGCTGGCCGACCCCGGTGCGCTACATTGAATAAACCGATTATCGAATCGTGGAACGAGGAACGAGCCGACCATGCCGATCAATTCAGACGAAGGAATCCGCGAGCTGCTCGCAAGCACCCGGACGATTGCCCTGGTGGGGGCGAGCCCGAATCCGCAACGCGCGAGTCACGCGGTCATGCACTACATGATGGACCGCGGCTATCACGTCATTCCGGTCAATCCGAACGAGCAGGAGATTCTGGGGCAGAAGGTGTATGCGTCGCTCGAGGCGATTCCCGAGCCGGTCGACATGGTGGATGTGTTTCGCACCGCCGAAGCCGCCGGGCCGGTGTGCGACGAAGCGATCGCGATCGGCGCCAAATCGGTATGGCTTCAGCTCGGCGTGATCAACGAAGCGGGCGCGCGGCGCGCCGAGGCGGCCGGATTGAAAGTCGTGATGGATCGCTGCCCGGCGATCGACATGCCTCGGCTGGGTATGGGCCCGGCGAATCCGCACAAACCGAAGCGCGCATAGGCCGAAGCGCCCCGCAAGCTGAGCGCGGCGCTCCGGCGCGGGAGAGAGCTGCCCGCTGATGCGGGCAGGCTCCTGGGTACGGATCAGGGCTGGAACTTGATTCCCGCCGACTTGATGATCTTGGCATAGCGCGCGATCTGCTCTTTCAGAACTCGCGACATGTCGTCCGGCGAGGTCGTGATGTACGGCTCGACGCCTTGCTTGTCGAACGTCGCCTTCGTGCTCGGCGAGCTCAGGATCTTCTCGATGTCGTCGTTGAGCTTCTCCAGGATCTTGCGCGGCGTCTTGGCCGGAGCCACTAGCCCCGTGACCGTCGTCAGGCCGTAGCCCGGCAGGCCGGCTTCGTCGAAGGTCGGCACGTCCTTCAGCGCATCCAAGCGCCCCTCGCCCGTGATGGCCATCGGCCGCAGCTTGCCCTGCGCGATCATGGGGATCACTGTGATCGGAATCTGGAACGACATCTGCACGCGTCCGGCCAGCAGATCCTGGGTTGCCGGACCGGAGCCCTTGTAGGGAATGTGGGTGATGTTCACGCCGGTATCCAGCTTGAACAGCTCGCCCGACAGGTGCGTGTTGGTGCCGTGACCCGACGAGGCGAAGTTGAGCGCTCCGGGTTTCGCCTTGGCCAGCGCGATCAGCTCTTTCAGGTTCTTGGCCGGCACCGACGGATGCACGACGAGGATCACGCGCTGCTTCGCGATCGTCGCGACCCCGGTGAGGTCCTTGGTCACGTCATAAGGCAGGCTCGGCAGCAGGCTCGGGCCGCTGAACATCGACGAGCCGGACCAGCCGATGTTGTAGCCGTCCGGCGTGGCGTTCACCAGCACCTGGGTGCCGATGACGGTGTTGCCGCCGGGGCGATTGTCGACGATGCACGACTGCCCTCCCCAGACCTCGGAGAGCTTCGCGCAGATGAAACGCGCCATCGGGTCGGTGCTGCCGCCGGGCGGGTAGGGCAGGACGTAGCGCACGGGGCGCGTCGGATACTTGTCCTGCGCCAGTGCAGGAGCGGCAACAGAGGCTGCAATAGCGGCAGCAGAAGCTGCAATGGCGAACGAAACGGCGTGTGCGATGTGTACGTGCGACTTCAAGACGAGCTCCTCCTCGCGTTTCGGACTGCGATGCGCGCAGCCGAAAGCAGTGTGAACGAACGACGGTGGAACAAAACAGGACTTGGGACGCTGCAAATTGCCATGCCGCGATTCCAACACGCGGACCCTATTCAGGACCGGATCGAGCTCGCAAAGTTCGCGCCGAGCGCGCTTGCAGCCGGTGACGCGGTAAACGACGTTGCGGAGCCGAATCAATTGACTGCGGCGAGCGCGATCGGTGTACTCGGGAACGATTGGTTATAACAGATTCGCTGCGGTTGACTGAGCGCGGCGGAATCGGAATACTCGGCTCGCCCTGCATAACGACCCATCTCACGCGACCCGGAAAGAGACCCAGTTGGATTGGATCACACGCGAAATCGCCATCGGCAACTGCGACGACGCAGTCCGTCTCGACGGACTGCGTAATGCGGGGATTGCCGGCATCCTGTCGTTGACGGGGTGGCCCAATAGCGCCAACAACATCCACGGCATCGATTGGCGCTGCGTCGAGCTCATCGATGGCGAAGGCAACGACGTCGTCCGGTTGCAGCAAGCGGTGTGGCACTTGCACGAGCTCGTCGCGACTCGGGGTACGGTGCTGGTCCATTGCATGGAAGGCGTGAGCCGCTCGCCGCTCGTGGTCGCGAGCTACCTGGCCGACACGGCTGGGCGTGCGTTCGACGACTGCCTGCGGGAAGTGGCGCAATCGCGCGGCCGGCTGAACATTCAGCCGGGCTTGCTCGATTTGCGGCGCGCCTACGAGGCCGCCATCCAGCCGCCCGAACGGATTTCCCAGCTCGCGCTGCGCTCCGCACTACCGCTTGCCTCGGAGTGACGGATTCGCTCGCACCGGCGTGACGGACTACATCCCGCGCGCGCGCAAACGACTCGACTTGCTTCGCGCCGCAGCGATGTCGCCGATTCGCACTATCCGCTCTACCATGACCGGCCCGGGTTGCGGCAGTATGTCGCCGCCGCTACCGTCCTATCCCTTATCCCACGGCGTCTCGGCCACCGCGTTGCGCGCGCCGATTCGGCCGAAGGCGAGGCACTCGCCGATGTTGCCGGTGCCCTGGTACATATAGCTGTAGATCGAGCCCAGTTCGCCGGCGCTGTAGAGCCGCGGGATCGGGGTGTCGTCGGGGCGCACGACCTGCGCCTTGGCGTTGCGCCGTGGCCCGCCTTGCGTGTTGAGCATCGAGGGCGACAGCTCGATCGCGTAGTACGGCCCTTGGCCGAACGCAGCGAGCATGACTTTGCGCCCGAACGCTTCGTCCTTGCCGCTCGCGCAGGCCGCATTCCAGCACGCGACGGTGGCCTGTAGCGCTTCGGGATCGAGCCCGATGTCGCGGGCCAGCTCGGGGAGCGTGTTGGCGCGCTTGATCCAGCCGCGTTCGAGCTCGGCACGATTGTCATCGCTCCAATCGTAGCGCTCGACCAGGCGGCCCCAGCCGCTGACCGGCTTCTTGTCGTACAAGGGGCCCGACGAGAACACGGCGTGATCGAACACCATGAACATCGGGCAGGGCACCGGCGTCGGAACCCATTTGCCGTACTTGCGGATCTTGCCGTGCATGGTCTTCAGCTTCTCGTTGCAGAACCGGGTTGCATCCGGCCCCACCACGATCATGCCGCCCGGCTGCTCGTGGCTGAAGTGCAGCGGCGTCATCGAGAACGTCGTCTTGTACTCGGGCACCTTGAGCGCCATCGACGGGCCCGCGTAGTTGTTCATGTGCCACAGGTCGGCACCCACCATGAGGCCCATGCGCACGCCGTCGCCCTCGTTGTGCGGCGAGCCGTTGGTGTAGCAGTAGGGCAGCCCCGGGAGGTAGTTGCGGATCATCTCCTGGTTGTTCTCGAAGCCGCCGCAGGTGAGGATCACGGCCTTGCGCGCCTTGACGAACACGGGCTTGCCGTCGCGTTCTGCGTGCACGCCGAGAATCTCGCGGGTAATGCCGTCCTGGATCAACTCCCGCGCCGGCGTTTCGTACAGCACCTCGAGCGGGCGCTGCTTGACCGACTTTTCGAAGAAGGCCCAGGTCTGCGAGTAGCCGAGGATGTCGCCGTTGTGGAACTTGTGCACGCAATCCGAGCCGGGCAGTTCGGGGAACTCGATGCCGACCGGCTGGTGCTGGTGCTCCTGCGGGTCGCCGCCGATGGCTGCGACCCAGTCGTTGTTCCTGTGCACCTCTTGCGCCCATACCCGGGCCATGTCCTGGGGAATCTTGAAGGCGCCGCACATCGCGTTCAGATACGTGACGGCCTTGTCCACGTCGGACACGTGCAGGTAGCCCTGGCCCGCCACGCGGGTGTTGCCGCCCTCTTCGCCCTCGGGCGCTTTCTCCAGCATCAGAACCTTCGCGCCGAGATCGTGCGCAGTGATCGCAGCGGCCGCGCCGGCGCCGCCGAATCCCACGATCACCACGTCCGCTTCACGGTCCCAGTTCCTGGGTAGCCACGGTTGTTGCACCTTGAATTGACCTCCGACATTGGCGGCGGCTCGCATGCAAGCCGCCCGCCGCTGCGCGACCGATGTGCGGCGCGCGGTTGAATCGGTTCGGCGCGGATGCTTCCGCGTTGCCGAACGCAGTCTGCGAGTTTAGCGTTTTTGGCCCGTTCCCTGGCCGGAATCCGGCTATCCTACGGCGCTGCTGGCAGATAAGTTCTCATCGTGGACATTATCGGCTGTAGAGAACCCAGGACGGCGCCGTCGCAGGGCGCAATCACGGCCGCCGCTCAAGCGAGAACCGGAGCGGCGCAGGCTCCTCGGGCGGCCGCCGGTTGCATCTCTCATGGTGGACTTGGCTCGTGAGCGAAGCCAACCAGAACATCGTTCCTTGTCCTACAATTGTCCAGCCGCACATCGCAACAGGCGACACGGACAACGGCGCAAAGGATTCGCGCGGTTTAACCTGAGCCGATTCATGCATCACCCGGCGCGCCGGCATCCGGGGCGCCGCGCAACCCGAGGAGATCGTTATGGGAACGACCGAAACACTGGCGCGCTGGATTGCCGATACGACCTATGAGCAGATTCCGGCCGCGGCGATCGAGCAGGCGAAGAAGTCGATACTCGACTACATCGGCACGGCGACGTATGGCACCAGCTCGCAACTCGGCAAGATCATGCTCGAGTTCATCCGCGAGCAAGGCGGCAATGCGCAGTCGCGTGTCATCGGCACGAACATCCGCACCGCCAGCGCACAGGCGGCATTCGCCAACGGCACCACGGGCCACTCCGAGGACTTCGATGATCTGGGCGGCTGCGGCGGACATCCCGCCACCGTGCTCACCCCAACGGTTCTCGCCCTTGCCGACGAGCTGCATCTGTCGGGCACGGAGGTGTTGACCGGGTGGGTTGTCGGTTACGAGATCGGGACGCGGCTGAGCGCAAACAATCACACCGATCGCGATTGGCACCCGACCGCGATCTACGGAACGATGGCGGCCGCGGCGGCAGCTTCGAAGCTGTTGCAGCTCGACGCGGAGAAAACCCGCATGGCATTGGGAATCGCCGGTTCCGAAGCCGGCGGGTTGAGGCGCAACTTCGGCACCATGACCAAGCCCTTCCATCCGGGGCAGGCGTCCAGGAACGGCATCATCGCGGCCAAGCTCGCGTCCAAGGGCTTCAGCTCGGATCCGGACATCATCGAGGGCCGACAAGGCTACGCCGACAACTTCGGCGGCGAGAAGTGCAGCATCCCGAGCATGACCAAATTCCTCGGCAAGGTGTACTACCTGGAGGAAGAGGGCACGCGCATCAAGCCGTGGCCATGCTGCGGCGGCAACCACCAGACGCTTACGAACCTGCTGCCGTTCATCAAGGAGAAGAAGCTCAAGGCGCAGGATGTCGAGTCGGTCGAGCATATCGGCCCGAACATTCCGTGCACGGGCGCGCTGCTGCGCACCGAAGTGCGCCAGGGCTTGGAAGGCAAGTTCAGCCTCGCCTACAACATCTCGGCTGCCTTCATCGACGGCAAGGTGGATTACGAGACCTTCACCGACAAGCGTGCGGCCAAGGGCGATCTGCAGGAGTTCATGCAGCGCGTGCGCCTGGTGCGCAACACCGACGTGGTGCTGCGCCGCCCACATATCGCCGACGGGAATCTGGACGCCCGCCTGCGCATCAGCATGAAAGACGGCACGGTGCACGACTTCGTGATGAAGACCGCGACGCACCTGACCGGCGACGCCGTGATCGACAAATTCCGCATGAATACCGAGGCGATCCTGGGCAAGGACAAGGCGTCCACCGCGATCGAGCTGGTGCAGCGCCTGGAGAAGGTGAAGGACGTCGCCCAGCTGCTGGACGTGGTGACGATCGCAGCCTAACGAGGAGGGGGAGGTCGTGGCGGGAGTCCAGGAGAATCTCCTGGACTCCCTCTACGTTAATCCTCAGCCGGCATCAGGATGCTGGGCACGATGCACGCTCCCGTCCCGGCCGCGGTGGTATCGCCCTTTTGATTGGTGGCGCTAACCTCCACTGCGATGCGATAGCC
>JBOIEI010000264.1:0-1945 GCA_050741055.1 Burkholderiales bacterium
ACAATCGAGTGCGCGGCTGCCGCTCGACCAGGCACGTGCAATGCCGGTGGCGCTGGCGGTCCGATGCGGCGATCGATCGTGCGCCGCCCTGTGCGCCCGTCCCAGCCAGGAGACGACGATGGCAGTCACGAATCCTTTCCGCGTCATCACTTCGCCGCGTCCGGTCGCCGCCGACATGGCGTTTCTCGCACCGCTGTTCGAGCGCCTTTCGGCGCATGGACACGTTCGCGCGCGATCGCCGTTCGTGACCTTGTGCTACGCCCAGAGCATCGACGGCAGCATCGCGGCGCGCCCGGCGCGGCCCGTGACGCTCAGCTCCGACCGATCGTTCGTCATGACCCATGTGCTGCGGTCGAGCCATCAGGGCCTGCTCGTCGGCATCAATACCATCCTCGCGGACGACCCGCGGCTCACGGTGCGGCTGTGTGAAGGCGACGATCCGCGCCCGGTGGTGCTGGACAGCCGTCTGCGCATGCCGGATGACGCGAAGCTTTTTTCCCGGCCCGAGCGGCGTCCGCTGTTGCTCACGACCGCGGCCGCTGCGCCAGACCGGATCGCGCAGCTGGAGGCGCGCGGCGCGCTGGTGCGCATCCTGCCCGCGGACGCGATCGGACGCGTGGATCTGGGCGCCGCTCTGCGCTGTCTGGCGGCCGAAGGCATCGATTGCCTCATGGTCGAGGGCGGTGCGACGGTCATCGAGAGTTTTCTGCACAGCCGATTGGTGGACTATTGCGTCATCACGGTGGCGCCGAAGCTCATGTTCGGCGGCCTCAAGACGATGGAACGAAGCGCCATGTCCGACTCGCCGCCGCTCTCGATCATCAACTGCGCGTACCAGCCGTTGGGGGGCGATCTCATCATTCACGGTGTGTTGGGCAGGTCGTGAGCCCATGCGCGCGCGAGCCTTGATGCACGTGGCTGAGCGCCGCGTCGAGGCGGCCGAGATTGCGTTGCGCCGGCCCGGCCCGGGCGAGGTGGCGATCGCGAGTGTGTGCTCGGCGATCAGCGCCGGCACCGAAGCGATGATCTATGCGGGCGCCTTCCCGCAGGGCGCGGCGCTCGACACCGGCATCGCAAGCCTGCAAGGCGCGGCCTTTGCCTATCCCTTCGCTTATGGCTATGCCCTGGTCGGCCGCGTCCTCGAACTCGGTCCGGACGTGGACGCACACTGGCAGGACGCGCTGGTATTCGTCTTCCATGCGCATCAGGATCGAGTCGTGGTGGCGGTGGCGGCGTGCCAGCGCGTGCCACCCGGCGTCTCGCCCGAGGCGGCGCTGTTTTTGCCGCAAATCGAGACCGCGCTCACGCTGGTGATGGATGCGGCGCCGGTCGTCGGCGAACGCGCTGTCGTGTTCGGCTTGGGCGTCGTGGGTCTGCTCACGGCGCGCCTGCTGTGCGATTTTCCGCTGGCGCGGCTGGTCGCGGTCGAGCCGCTCGCCTGGCGGCGCGAGCAGGCGCGGCAATGGGGCATTGCCGAAACGCTGGATTGCTCCGATCCGGCGCAGTGTGCCGAACGGCTGCTGGGCCTGGATGCGGATGTCGCGCTCGAATTGTCGGGCGACATGGCGGCGCTGAATCTTGCAATCGAGGCCACCGGGTTCGACGGCCGCATCGTGGTAGGCTCCTGGTACGGCACGCGCACCGCGCCGCTGGATCTCGGCAGCCGCTTTCATCGCAACCGGCTGCGGCTCATCTCCAGCCAGGTGAGCACGCTTGCACCCGCTTCGACCGGACGCTGGGACAAGGCGCGGCGCACGGCACTCGCCTGGCGCACGCTCGAACGAATGCGGCCCGAGCGCCTGCCGACGCGGTTCTTTCCCTTGGCGCAGTGCCAGGAGGCATTCGAGACGTTGTGCGCGCGGCCCGAGGGCGTGATGCGAGTGGGCTTCCGCTATTGATCGGAGAGTCAAGTCATGTACCAACTTGCCGTGACGCGCGACTTCAT
>JBOIEI010000265.1:0-2799 GCA_050741055.1 Burkholderiales bacterium
AAATTCCCGGGCTGGAGGAGCATCGCTCGGCGCTGTACACCGTGCTTTCGGAGCTGTATTCGAATGCGCTCGAGCACGGCGTACTGCGCCTGAGCTCGCAGTTGAAGGAGTTGCCGGACGGATTCGAGCGCTACGTCGCAGCGCGCGAGCGGCAGCTCGCATCGTTGTCGACCGGCTGGGTTCGCATGAGCGCGGTGTGCGCGCAGTGGCGCGGCGGCGGTGAGCTCGCGATTCGCATCGAGGACAGCGGCGAGGGTTTCGACTGGCGCGCGCTGCCGCAGGAAGTGCCGAGCGACGTGCACGGGCGGGGCTTGAACCTGGTGCGCGGACTGTGCCGGACGCTCGATTTCGAAAACGACGGCAGCTGCGCTTGCGCGACCTTCGCCTGGGGCGAACCCGGACGGTTCACGGCCTGAATCTCCCTTCAGCGGGCGAGCTCCGCGCCGACCTCGGCGTCGGTCAGGAGCTTCCCGCTCACACCGTCCTCGCCCGGCTCGCGCACGTTGCGCTCGGCCACTTCGGCGACGCTGTGGCGCAGCGCGAGCTTGCGCGAGATCTGCTGTGCGCGTTCCACCAGCTCGTAGTGCGGCAGCTCACGCTTGTCCGGCGTCGCGATCACGATCTTGTTGCCGGAACCGATCACGTCGACCACCAGCAGACCGTCGTAAACGGCGCGATAGGTCTTGATCATCGAATCGTACAAGCGATTCACCTGCCGGCCCCAGACGTTGCCGATCACTGCACCCCGCGGCGTGAGGATTTCGCGAACCGCGGTCAGGAACTCGCGCGTGGTGAGGTGGGGCGGGACGCTGTCGGTGCCGAAGCCGTCGAGGAACACGAGGTCGTAGCGTTGCCCGGCCTGCTCGACGAAGCGGCGGCCGTCCTCGACGTGCGCGCGCATGCGCTCGTCTTCGCGGAAACCGAAATGACTCTTGGCAACGGCCACCACGCCCGGGTCGATGTCCACCACGTCGATTCTCATCTGCGGGAAGCGTTTGCGCAGGAAGCTCGGGATGGTTCCGCCGCCCAGCCCGATGACCAGCGCGCTGCGCGGCGTATCCACCAACAGGAAACCGATCGGGATCATCACGCGCGCATACGGCAGCTCCAGATGATCGGGGTCGCCCAGTTTCACCACGCTCTGGCGCGCGCCGAAGCGCGCGAAGCGCAGGATGCGCAGCCCCTCGTCGTCCTCGCTCACGACAATGGTGTTGAACGGAGATTTCTTCTCCAGGATGATGCGTTCGGCTGCCAGCGCCGGGCCGAGGCCGAGCAGCCACGCCACCAGCAGTGCGAGCAGCCACGTCGATCGTGCGCGCATGCTCGATCCTCCCATGTTGTTGCGTCAGCTTATGCGCGGCTGCGGCCGGACGCAATACGCCGGCCGCGCCGCGGCCGGCTATCCGCCCATCTGTTTCATCACCTGGCATGCTGACTGCCGAAGTCTCTGCCCAGTTCCGGCAGTCAGGAGCCCCTATCGCGAATCGGCGGCGCAGCGGAACCCGATGTCGTCGGACCTCAGGTCGGGTGGTCCGTGCCACCGCCTGGCCGAAGCGATGCGCTCCGCACTCTCGAAGCGGCCCCCGCCGCGGATCACCCGCGACTTGCCGCTTTCGGGTCCCTTGGGATTGCGCACGTCGCCGGACCGGAAACCTTCGGCATACCAGTCCGCGACCCATTCGTTGGCGTTGCCCGCCATGTCGTGCGTGCCGTAGGGGCTGCGGCCCGCGGGATGCGAACCGACCTTGTGCAGGCCGCCGTCGTACGCTTCGGGCGAGGCGTTGACGAAATTCGCGCGCATCGGTGTGGGCGATTCGTTGCCCCACGGATACATGCGTCGATCGGCGCCGCGCGCGGCTTTCTCCCATTCGGCCTCGGTCGGCAGCCGCCGTCCTGCCCACGCGCAGTACGCCGCTGCGTCGTTCCAGTCGACGCCGACCACGGGCAGCTCGGCCGCCGCAGCGAGATCGACCGCTTCCCATTGCTCGGGCGGGCGCGCCGATCCGGTTGCCGTCAGGAACTTCGCATAGCGCCCCGTTGTGACCTCGAAGCGGTCGATGTAGAACGCAGCGACGAAGATCTCGCGCTGCGGGGCGTACTCGCCGTCGCCCATGCCGAACATGCCCGCGGGCACGAGATCGGACGCGGCGCCGTCCTTGCCGGTTCGTTCCTCGGGCAAGGTACCATCGGGCAGCGCGAGCCAGATGCCGGCCGCCACCAGCGCGATGGCGGCGATCCCGATCGCCAACCGGTAGCCATGGCGCCGGCGCCTGCCCTGTGCGATGCGATGCACCGCATCGGCGACCGCGGCGGTGAGGTCGCCGGAAGTTTCGAGCACCGTCACCGATTTGAGAAACGCCGGCAAGCGGGCGAACGCGATCGGAGCGAGCAGCACGGGCAGCAGGCGCCCGTGCGGCCGCTTGATGACCTTCTGCGCGATCTCGAGCTCGCTCAGCGTGTAGCTGGCCGGGTCGAGCGCATGTTCGCTGATGAGGAATACGAACAGATCGCACTGCTCGATACCCTGGCGGATGCGATTGTGGAACTCCTCGCCGGGCGGCAGATCGTCGCGGTCGAAGAAGACGTCGTGGTCCTGGTGTGAAAGCGTCCGGTTGATCGCGGCTGCGAGGGCGCGGTCCTGTGAGGCATAGCTCAGGAATACTTTCATGCCGCGCCGGGGCCGCGCTGCTCGGCGCGCCATGCCGACAAGGTCCAGACGAAGCTGGCGAAATCCTGCAGGGCGAACGCGGCAGCGAGCGGACCGGGCAATATTCCGAACCACCAGAGGGCCAGCATGAC
>JBOIEI010000266.1:0-10673 GCA_050741055.1 Burkholderiales bacterium
CAGCGTGGGGGCGATCGTAGTCGGTGGATTGCTTCTGGTCTTTGGCAGCAGGAAAGGGTAGGAGTGCTCGTGACCGGCGCTTCGCACGCAGCTCCGCCGAGCTCGGGGGCTGGCTCCGCGCCGAGCATGCGCGCTACGGGAAGATCGTTCGCGAGGCCAAGCTGCGGCTGCAGTAGTTCGGAGGTTTCGCCTACTTCCGCGCAAAACGCACCGGCACGGCGACCGAATCGCTGCCGCCGAACCCTGCGCGCGCCAGCGCATCGAAGCGAGCGAGGGTTTGCGACGTCATCGCCATCTCGTAGCCGAGCGATCTTCCCTCGTCGATCATCGCGTGCAAGTCCTTTCGCATCGAGTCGATGTCGAACGTGACCGGTCCTGTATAGCCACCCGCCATCTCCTCGGCGAGCGCCTTGCCGCGCGCTTTCAGAACGTTCGGTCCGCCCGACGTATCGGCGAAAAGATCCACGAGGCGGCTCGCATCGACGCCGAGGTGCTGCACCAGCGCCAGGGCTTCGCCGAACGCTTGCCAGAACACCATCAGCGGAAGATTGATCGCGAGCTTTCCGGAAGCGCCCGCGCCGATCGGGCCGAGATGCTCCCAGCGCCGGCACAAGGTGTCGAGCAGCGGGCGCATGCGTTCGACATCCTGCGCAGCGCCGCCGACGATTCCGAGCAGCTTGCCTTCGCGTGCGGGGCCGACCGTGCCGCCGACCGGGCACTCGATCATCGCGCCGCCCCTGGCGTGGATGCGAACGGCGAGCGCGCACTCGGTCTGCGGCCGCACGGTGCTCATCTCGATGAACGTCTTGCCGCGTGCCTCGTCGGCGAGCAGCCCGTCGGCTGCGCCGTATGTGCGCTCGATTGCGGCTGCATCGGTAAGCATGGTGATGATCACCTCGGAGCCCGCGGCAAGCTCGGCGGGCGTCGCACAAACGATGGCGCCGTCCTTCTCCAGCGCCGCTGCCCTTTCGCGCGTGCGGTTCCAAACACGCACGGTGTGTCCCAGGTTCAGTAGGCGTTGCGCGATGGCGGCGCCCATGCGGCCGGTGCCGGCAATGCCGATGTTCATGCGATGGCCCTCGTTGGGTCAGTCTGCGTCAGGCGGTGCGTCGCCTGTTTCGGGAGCGTACCTTCAGCGTGCACCCCCCGCCTGGATCTTCCGGATGCTCGCTGCGGGCCGCGTCATGGCGATCACCCCCGCCAGAATGAGCACGATGCCGGCAAGGCGCTCGAGGGTCAGGCTCTCGCCCAGGAACACGATGCCGAGCGCAACCCCGACCACGATCCGCAGGTAACTTTGGCTCGCCGCCGCGATGCTGCCGAGCGTGCCGAGGATCCGATAGTAGAGGTAGAGCGCGGCCGCCGTGGAAAAGACGGCCAGGCATCCCGCCGCGATCAGCGACGATCGGCTCGGCGCGAGCGACCATGGCCGGTCGATGACGAGGCTCAAGGGCATCAACACCGCTGCGCCGACGATCAACGTGAGCGTGGCGGGAACCAGCGGCGGCAGGGCGTCGAAGCGCCGGCCGTGCACGGCCGCAATGCCGAACAGGATCGCACCCAGCACGCAGGCCAACTGCTGCGGCACTTGGCCACCGATGTCCGAGACAACGCCGACACCGACGATCAGGACGACGCCCGCGAGTCCGGCGAGCGCGCCCGCGAGCTTGGCGCCTGTCGTCGACTCGTGGCGCGTGATGGCCCAGGTAATGAAGAACGCGAAGATGGGCGAGGTGGAGTTGAGCACCGCAACCAGCCCGCTGTCGATCGTCTGCGCGGCCCAGGCGCTCAGGCTCCACGGCACGATGTTGATCATCGCAGCCTGGATGATCAGCAGTCGCCAGGGATAGCGCGACGAAAACACGGCAACGCCCGAAGCGCGCAGGACGGCGCCCAGCAGCAGCGCCGCGATCGCGACCCGTGCCGCCGTGAGCGTGAGCGGCGGAATGGTTTCGACCGCCACCTTGGCGAAGTTGTACGAAACGCCCCATAGCAGCGACAGCAGTCCGAGCAGTGCGTAGTTACGAAGCGCGGGCAAGGCGATCAGCGTGCGAAGCAACGCTTGAGCGGGTCCAGCTCACGTTTTCGCACCCATGTTCACGTGTTCGCCTTCACATCGCGATCCGCTTGCAACGCTACGCAAGCTTCAGCCCGAAAGGTCTCGGCACCTGTGCGCCGCTATTCGACGCGGGCCCCGGATGTTTTCACGACGCCCGCGTACTTCTCGATCTCCTTGCGGATGAACGCTGCGACTTCGTCGGCATTCAGGGTCGTGGTCTCAGCACCCAGAGCGGCCAGCTTGGGTTTCACCGCCGGATCGTTGAGGCTTCTCACCGTCTCGGCGTTGAGCTTCGTCACGATGTCGCGCGGCGTGCCGGCCGGCGCGAGCAGGCTGAACCAGGTGGGCACGTCGAAACCGGGCACGGACTCGGCCACGGCAGGAATATCGGGCGCCGCCGCCGAGCGCTTGGCGGTCGACACCGCCAGCCCGCGGAGTCTTCCGGCTCGCACGTGCGGCATGGCAGGGGGCATGCCGGAGAAATAAGTGAAGACGTGACCGCCGAGCAGGTCCACCAGGGCGGGTGCGGCGCCCTTGTACGGCACGTGCACCATCTTCACATTGGCGCTGCGGTTCAGCAGCTCGTGCGCGAGGTGGGCAGGGCTTCCGGCGCCGGCCGAGCCGTAGGTCATTTCGCCGGGCCGGCTGCGCGCAAGCGCCATCAGTTCCTTCACCGACTTGGCGGGCACCGAAGGGTGCACCAGCAGGATCATCGGAATGACGCCCGTGAGCGCGATGGGCGCGAAGTCCTTCAGCGGGTCGTACGCCATTTTTGGGAAGAGGCTCACGTTGATTGCGACTTCCGAGGTGTAACCGGCGAGCAGCGTATAACCGTCGGGCGGGGCCTTGGCGACGATCTCGGCGCCGATCATGCCGGTGGCGCCGGGACGGCTGTCGACCAGGATCTGCTGGCCCCAGGCCTGGTTGAGCTTGTCGCCCAGAATGCGCGCGACGATCGTTCCGCTACCGCCCGGCGGGTACGGCACCACGATGCGGATGGGCTTCGAAGGATACGTTTGCGCGACTGCCGGCGCACAGGCGAGGGCGGCAAGAATGGAGCTCACGGCTACGGCTCTGAAGATCGACATGACTGGCCTCCCGGCTAATTGTTGCTCGATCCCGGCTTCGCAGGTGACTCTGGCATAGCGCGCGGCATCGTCACGCGCGCAACGCGCAAGCGCACCGGGAGTGCCGCGTGCGCTTTCCGACGAATCCTCTTGCCTTCCGCGACCAAGCCTACCGCGCACGCCGCGATTGCGCTATACGGTGTTCTCCGAACCCAGGAGCACGGTCACTTGGCTCGACAGCACGCCGCCGTTGCCGTGTGCGAGCGCGACGTCGCAATTCGCGACCTGGGCCGGCCCGCGCTCGCCGCGAATCTGGCGCACCGCCTCGATCAGCAGGAAGATGCCGTACATGCCGGGATGGCAGTACGAGAGGCCGCCGCCGTTGGTGTTCACGGCGAGCTTTCCGCCCGGCGCGATGCCGCCGTTCTCCACCAGGCGCCCGCCCTCGCCCTTGCGGCAGAAGCCGAGATCTTCCAGGAACAGGATCGGGTTGATGGTGAACGCATCGTACAGCTCGATCGCCTTCACATCGGACGGCTTCAAGCCCGCCATCCCGAATGCGATCGGCCCGGAACGGGAAGCGCCGCTCACGCTGAGATCGGCCATGTTCGAGATGCTGTTGTGGCTCAGATATTCGCCGACCCCCAGGACGTATGCGGGCTTGCTCTGGAGCGACTTCGCGCGCTCGGCCGAGACTATGATGAGCGCGCCGCCGCCATCGCTCACCAGGCAGCAATCGCGCACCGTGAAGGGGTAGCTCACCATGCGCGCGTTCAGCACCTGCTCGATCGTGAGCGGCTCCTTCTCCCACGCGCGCGGATTCATCAACGCCCACTTGCGCGCCGAGACGGCTACTTCGGCCAGCTGTTCGCGCGTGGTGCCGTACTGGTGCATATGGCGCGAGGCCGCCAGCGCGTAGGCCGATGCGGGGAGGAAGGGCTTGTAGACGGTCTCGTAGGGGTTGAACTCGCGCGGGCTCGCGGATGCGCGCGAAATCGTGCGCTGCGTGCTGCCATAGGTGATGAGCGCGACATCGCACAAACCGTTCTGAATCGCCGCTTGCGCGTGGCCGATGTGCGATTCGAACGACGAGCCGCCGATCATGGTGTTGTCGGCATAACGCGGCTCGATGCCGAGATATTCGCGCAGGTACAGCGTGGGGCTGCGCGCCTGGGTGGTGGCGGCGAAGATGCCGTCGATGTCGGTAAGCTTCAACCCGCAGTCGTCCAGCGCGCGGCGCGTGGCCTGCGCCATCAGGTCGATCGGGCTCGTGTTGGGCGCAACCGCGCCCAGATCGGATTCGGCCGCGCCGACGATGGCGACGCTGCCGCGCGTCAGGCCCCTCATCGTGCGCCCTCCGTCGGCACGAACACCGGATACGGCGCCTGCTTGTCATCGCCGGGATGCATGCGAACCTTGACCCGCATGCCGATCTTCACCTGCATCGGATCGATGTCCTCGACCCGGCTCATCATGCGAAAGCCTTCGTCGATGTCGATCAGCGCGACATTGTACGGCGGCGTATCGCGCATGTGCACGACCGTGGTTGCGTGCACTGTCCCGAGACCGTGACTGACCCGCCACTCGAGATTGGTGCTGCCGGATACGGGCGCCACGACGCGCGGGAAGAAAACCGCCTTCTTGTCGTCGACCGAGTATTGATACGCGAGCTGGCCCTTCTTGCAGTAGTCGACGAAGGTGCCGTAAGGCGAGGTTTGCAGCTTCTGTTCCAAGGCAGATCTCCTTTCCGCTTCAGTGACCGCGCAGGCTGTTCATGAGCGGCCATCCTCACGCAGTACGATCAGTGCATCGGCCGCGACCACCCCTTGCCCGCGGGGGCGCACGAACAATGGATTGACGTCGATTTCCTCGATGCGTCCGGCATGGTCGTGGATCAGCCACGACAGGCGAGCCAGCGTATCGGCGAGCGCTTCGGTGTCCAGTGCCGGTGCGCCGCGATAACCGCGCAGCAGCGCCGCACCCTTGATCTCCGCCAGCATGTCGAGGGCCGTGGCATGGTCGAAGGGCGCGAAGCGGTGCGTGACATCATGCAGCACTTCGGTCAGCACGCCGCCCAGGCCGAACATCACCGTCGGGCCGAAATGCGGGTCGTCGACCGCGCCGAGGATCACCTCGGTGCCGGCGGCCATTTCCTGTGCGAGCACGCCTTCGATGCGGGCGTCGGGTCGATAATTCCGCGCCGAGGCGATCACCTCGCGCGCGGCTTTCTGCAGTGCGGGCAGGTCGGCGATCCGCAAGCGCACCGCACCGGCTTCGGTCTTGTGGGCGATATCGGGCGACTCGATCTTGACTGCGAGCGGGAACGTGAATTCGTCCGCGCGCAAGGCATCGATGTCGCGCTCGGCGATCAGCGTTTCGCGCACGACCGGGATGCCGTAGCGCGCGAGGATCTGTTTCGAGCGCCGCTCGCCCAGCGCGCCGCCGGCGCCCGGCAGGTCGAGCGATTGCGGCGGTACGGGGCGATCGCCTGAGCTCCGGGTGCGCGATTCGAGCCGTTGCACCTTGAGGCCGAACCGGTACATCGCGCCGAGCGCGTTCATGGAGCGCCGCGGCGACAGGAACGACGGAATGCCGGCCCGGCGAACGATATCGAACGCTTCCTGGTTGCGCTCCGAGCCCGAGCCCCATTGCAGCATGACGGGCTTGTCGCTGCGCGCGGCCACCGCGACGAAGCCGGGCGCCCATGCCGATGCGATCGAGCCCGGCGCCGAGCGCACGATCGCCTGGTCGAACTCGGGCGCGGCGAGCACCGTGTCGATCACGCGGTTGTAGGCGGCGAATCCGTCGTCATAGCCTTGCGGGGTCAGGTCGATCGGGTTCGTCAGCGAGCCGAGCTCGGGCGCGAGCGGTTTGAGCTTGGCGATCGTTTCGGCGGAAGTCTCGGGCACTTCGAACCCGTGCGCTTCGCACAGGTCGGCGACCAGCACGCCGGCGCCGCCGGAGAGCGTCAGGATGACCGTGCGATTGCCCTTGGCGCGCTTGCGATAGCTGAGGAACTGCGCGAGGTCGACCACGTCGTCGGTGTCGCCGACTTCGATGAAGCCGCCTTGCTCCACCGCGCGCCGGAAGAGCTCCGGCCCTGCGCTCAGCCGTCCGGTGTGCGAGGTGGCGGCGCGCTTTCCGGAACGCGAGTTGCCGACCTTCCACATGAGCACCGGCTTTTCCAGTTCGAGCGCGCGCCGGCCGATCTCGAGGAGCCCCCGCCCGTCGGTGCTGCCTTCGAGGTATGCGACCACCGCATCGGTGTCGTCGCGCTCGAGCAGATAGCGGATGAACTCGGTCGCCTTGATGCTCGTCTCGTTGCCGGTTGAGACGATGTAGTTGAATCCGACGCCTTGCAGGTCGGCCGCAGCCACCACACCGAAGCCGAAGCCGCCGCTTTGCGTGACCATCGCCAGACGCCCGGAAAGGAGCTTCGGATTGGACATCGCTCCGCCGAAGCCGGCGTGGATGTGTTCGCCGACGTTCAGCACGCCGATGCAGTTCGGCCCGACGATGCGCACCGGATTGCGTGCCAGCGCTTGCTCGAGGGCACGTTGGTTGTCCGCGCCGCGGCTGCCGATTTCCTGGAAGCCGGCGCTCAGCACGATGGCGAACGGGATGCCGCGGCTGCCGCATTGATCGATCACCGAGGGCACATGGCGCGCGCCGACCACGATGATCGCCAGATCGCACGGATCAGGCACCGCGCGCACGTCCGGATAACAGGTGAGACCCTTGAGCTCAGGATATTTCGGGTTGACCGGATAGACGCGGCCGGCATAGCCGAACTCGGTGAGGAAGCGAAGCGGCTGCCCGCCCACGCTGCTGGCGGTGGCCGATGCGCCGACGAGTGCAATGCCGCGGGGGCTGAAAAGCCGGTCGAAGTTGGTGGGTGAAGCGGTGGACGGGTTGCTCTGCGACACGATGATCCTCCAGCCGAGGATTCTAGCATCGCGCTGTGCGCGGGCCTCTCGTTCAGAACCATACTACCCCGGCTCTTCGAGCGACCCCTCCTCGTGAGAGGGGAACGTTCAGCGACCTTCCTTCCTGTAAAGGAGGGGCTGGACGCGACAACGGTCGCGGACGGGGTGGTTGGTTTTCGCGCAATCCCCGAGAGGCAGACTGTGCGTTTACTCGCCCTCGATCAACCGCGCCGCCACCGCCTCGATCCAATGCCGGATCGGTGTGTCCATGCCCGCACGCAGGTGCATGAGGCAGCCGATGTTGGCGGTGAGGATTTCGTCCGGCTGGCCGGAATTCAGAGCGGCCTGTTTTGCGTCCTTGAGCCGCTGCGACAGCTCGGGTTGCAGGATGGAATACGTTCCGGCCGAGCCGCAACACAAGTGCGCGTCTGGCACGGCGGTAAGCTCGAAACCGAGATCGCTTAGCAGCACCTCGACCGCGCCGCGCACGCGCAATCCATGCTGCAGGGTGCACGGTGAATGGAACGCCACGCGGCGCGCGGCCGCGGGCTTGCATGCGGCCCGCAGTGGCTCGCGCTCGGCGAGCAGCACTTCGCTCAAGTCGCGGCACGATTCGGCGATGCGCTGCGCCTTGTCGCGATAGCGGGCATCGTCGGCCAGAACATGCGCATAGTCCTTCAGCATCACCCCGCAACCGCTGGCGGTGAAGACGATCGCTTCGGCGCCTTCGACGTGCGGCCACCAGGCATCGATCAGGTTGCGCATGCGCTGGCGTGCCGTATCGGTGGCGTTCAGATGGAAGTCGATCGCGCCGCAGCAGCCCGCTTCGGACACCCGCTGCAGCGAAATCCCGAGGCGGTCCAGCACGCGCGATGCGGCGGCGTTGATGTTCGGAGCGAGCGCGGGCTGTACGCAGCCATCGAGCACCAGCATGCTACGGGCATGGCGAAGCGGTGCCCATGGGCTGCGAGTATCGCGTGGCGGCACCCGCGCGCGCAGCATCGATGGCAGCAACGGCGACACGGCTCGTCCGAGCGCGAGCAGCGGCGCGAACACGCGCGGCTCGGCCAACGTGCGCCGTAGAGCGTTACGTCGCAGCCGCTCGGCGAGCGGGCGTTCCACCCGGGCTTCCACCACGGCACGGCCGATGTCGGCCAGCCGCCCATACTGCACCCCGGACGGACAGGTGGTCTCGCACGCGCGGCAGGTGAGGCATCGGTCCAGGTGGATTTGCGTCTTCTCGCTCGGACTGGCGCCTTCGAGCACCTGCTTGATGAGATAAATGCGCCCGCGCGGTCCGTCCAGCTCGTCGCCCAGCAGCTGATAGGTCGGGCAGGTCGCGTTGCAAAACCCGCAGTGCACGCACTTGCGCAGGATCGCATCGGCCTCCTGGCCTTCGGGCGTGTCCTTGATGAAGTCCGCCAGATTGGTCTGCATGTCGGCCCCGATTCTACAGATCGGGGTACAGGCGCCCGCGATTGAGAACGCCGGCCGGATCGAAGGTCTGCTTCAGGCGTCTGTGCAGGCGCATGAGCGCTTCGGCCAGCGGATGGAACACGTCCGCACGCTCGGCCGCGCCGCGATACCAGGTGGCGTGCCCGCCTGCCTTGTGCGCCAGCTTGCGCACCTCGGCAGGGTCGGCGTCGGTGCGCACCCAGCGCAGCGCACCGTTCCATTCGAGCAACTGCGGACCGGCCAGCGCGAGGCCAGGCGCAGTGGGTTTGACCGACAGGCGCCAAAGCGTCGCCGCACCTCGGAAGAAGCTGCACTGCTGCTCGCGCACGGCGCGCCAAAACTCGGCGGAATCGGGCACTCGCTCGCCGCCGAGCTGCCGCGCGAGCGCTTCCACGCCGGCCTGCGTTCCCGACAGGCGGATCGCGAGCACGCGTTCCTCATGGCAGGTTGCCGATATGGCGTAAGGCCGTGCAGCCCACTCGTTCATGCGCCGAATCGCCGCTGCTTGGTCGAGCTCGAAGCGCAAGGTCAGTTCGTGTGCGGACTCGGGCAGCACCTTGAGCGAAACGTCGAGGAGCAATCCCAGCGTTCCCATTGCACCGACCATCAGGCGGGATACATCGTAGCCGGCGACGTTCTTCATCACCTTGCCGCCGAATGCCAGTTCGTCGCCGCGGCCGTCGAGGATGCGCGCGCCGAGCACGAAGTCGCGCGCCGAGCCGGCAGCGGCGCGCCGCGGCCCGGAAAGTCCACAGGCGATTGCACCACCCAACGTTGCAGCGGGGCCGAGATGCGGCGGCTCGAACGCGAGCATCTGGCCTTGTTCGGCCAAGGTACGCTCGATCTCGGCGAGCGGCGTTCCGGCGCGGGCGGTCAACACCAGCTCGGTCGGCTCGTACTCCACGATGCCGCGGTAGTCGGAGGTATCGAGCAAGGCGCCCTGGCGAATGCCGCCGTAGAAATCCTTGCTGCCGCCACCGTGAATGCACAACGGCTCGCCGGCCGCCGCCGCTTGGCGGATGCGCTCGGACCATTCGGTGACAAGATCGCGCATGAGAGCAGCCTGCCGAATCGAAAGCGTGCGCGCTCAGAAGCGTGGCAATTCCGGGTGCTTCTCTTGTCCTGCGTGCACATGCATGCGGCCCAGCTCGGCGCAGCGATGCAGCGTCGGCACCGCCTTGCCGGGATTGAGAATGCCGGCCGGATCGAACGCCTGCTTGACCGCATGAAAAGCGGCAAGCACCTTGGGCGGAAACTGGATGCACATCTGATCGATCTTTTCCACGCCGACACCGTGCTCGCCGGTGATCGTGCCGCCCGCCTGCACGCACAGCTCCAGGATTTCCGCGCCGAACGCCTCGCAGCGTTCCAGCTCGCCGGGCTGATTCGCATCATAGAGAATCAAGGGATGCAGGTTGCCGTCACCGGCGTGGAAGACGTTGGCGCAGCGCAGCCCGTACTTGCGTTCGAGCGCGCCGATGCCTGCCAGCACCTCGGCCAGCCGCTTGCGCGGAATGGTGCCGTCCATGCAGTAGTAGTCGGGCGAGATGCGACCGACCGCGGGAAAGGCGGCCTTGCGCCCCGACCAGAAGCGCAGCCGCTCGGCCTCGTCGCGCGATACCCGAACCTCGTAGGCGCCGGCAGCCCGCATGACTTCGTTTACGCGGCCGATCTCCGCTTCCACTTCCGCCGCCGTGCCGTCGGACTCGCACAGCAGGATCGCTTCGGCGTCGAGCGGATAACCTGCGTGCACAAAAGGCTCCACGGCCGCCGTCGCCGGCTTGTCCATCATCTCCAGGCCGGCCGGAATGATGCCCGCCGCGATGACATCGGCAACGGCGTTGCCGGCCGCCGTGATGCTGTCGAACGCGGCGAGCACGCAACGGGCCGTCTCGGGCTTCGACAGCAGCTTGACCGTGACTTCGGTGACGACGCCCAGGAGCCCTTCGGAGCCCGTCACCAGCGCCAGCAGATCGTACCCGGCACTATCGAGCGCATCGGCGCCGATCTCGACCATCTCGCCCTCGCTCGTACACAGGCGCAGCCGCAGGATGTTGTGCACGGTGAGCCCGTACTTGAGGCAATGCACGCCGCCGGAATTCTCGGCCACGTTGCCGCCGATCGTGCAGGCGATCTGGCTCGACGGGTCCGGCGCGTAGTACAAGC
>JBOIEI010000267.1:0-6728 GCA_050741055.1 Burkholderiales bacterium
GCATTGCGCGGCCGCGCGCTGGAGATGGCCGGCCGCATCGCGGCCCGCACCGGCTGCAAGCTGTTTTCCGAGTTCAACACCGCGCGCGGCGAATGCGGCGCGGGCCGCGTGCATGCGCCGCGCCTGCCGTTCGTGGTCGACCAGGCCTTGGCGGCGCTCGCCGGAACGCGCGAGCTGGTCCTGGCCGGTGCGAAGATGCCGGTGTCGTTTTTCGCCTACCCCGGCAAGCCGAGCGTGCTCGTGCCCGAAGGCTGCAACGTGACCGAAGTGGCCGACGTGGGCACGGATCTTTTGCATGCGCTGGAAGCGCTCGCCGACGAGCTCGGTGCCACGCGCACGGCGCCGGCCGGGATATGCGCCTACGAGCCGCCGCAAGCGCCGAGCGGAGAACCTACGCCCGACGGCGTCTGCGCCGTCCTCGGCGCGCTCCTGCCCGATAACGCCATCGTTTGCGATGAAGGCATCACCACCGGACGCAACATCGGCCGGTTTCTGGAGAGTGCCGCGCCGCACGATTTCCTGAGCATCATGGGCGGATCGATCGGCTGGGGATTGCCGGCCGGGCTCGGGGCGGCGCTCGCAGCGCCCGATCGCAAGGTGTTCGTGCTCGAAGGCGACGGCAGCGCGATGTACACCCACCAGGCGTTGTGGACCATGGCCCGCGAGAATCTCGACGTCACGATGTTGATCTGCGCCAACCGCTCCTATCGCATCCTCGAGCACGAATTCAAGAATGTCGGCGCGGGTCAGCCGGGTGTTCGCGCGCGCGACATGCTCACCCTCGATCGCCCCTACCCCGACTGGCTGGCCCTGGCGCGCGGCTTCGGCGTCGAGGCGGGACGCGCCAGCAGCCTGGAAGAGCTTGCGCGAGAGCTCAAGCATGGCTTCGCCAGCAGCGGGCCGTACCTGATCGAATTGCTGATGTAGCGCATGCACCCGACAGCGACTATGCGATGAACATAGAGGAACCGGACCGGCGCTTCGACAGCGTCTCTCACGAAGAGGCAATCCGGCGTGCACAGCACCTGATCCCCCTGCTGCGCGATCAGGCCCCGGCATGCGAGCGCGAGCGGCGGCTCACCGAACCGGTGATGCGTGCGCTGCACGAGACGGGATTGCTGCGCTTCCTGCAGCCGAAGGCGTGGGGCGGCATGGAGCTGCCTTTCGTGGCCTATTTCGACATCACCGAGATGCTCTCGCGCGGCGACATCTCGACCGGCTGGGTGGTGGCGAACCTAGGTTCGCATCATCGCAATCTGGTCTGGTGGCCCGAGCAGGCGCAGAAGGAAGTATGGGGCGCGAATCCCGATGCCGGCATCGCCTCCGGGATCGCCTACCAGCAGGGACGCGCGCGCGCAGTCGACGGCGGGCTGATGGTCGGCGGCCAGTGGAGTTTCGCTTCCGGCACCGACCATTCGGAATGGAGCATGCTCGCGTGCACCGTGCACGCGCACGACAAGCCGGTCGACTGGATCTATGCGCTCGTGCCGAGCCGCGAGTACGAGGTGATCGACGACTGGCATGTGCTGGGCATGTGTGCCACCGGCAGCAAGAGCGTGCGCTGCAAGGACGTGTTCGTGCCCGCACACCGTGTCCTGTCGATGCACGTCGCGCGCCCCGGTCATGCATGGCCCGGGCTCGAGGTGCACCGCAATCCGCACTACCGGATACCGACCAGCGCGCTCGGCGGCCACACCATCGGCGGCTGCATGGTCGGCAATGCGCGCAATGCGCTGGAGACCTGCATCGCGCTGGTGAAGGAGCGCAGCACCAGCTACACGGGTGCGCGCATGCGCGACTTCCAGACCGTGCAGCTGCGGATCGCGCGCGCGGCAGCACAGATCGACGCGGCCGCGCTGCTGATTCGCAACGATCTGCTCGAAGCCCAGGCGTTGTACGAAGCCGGCGGTGCGCTCGATGTCGAGGCCAAGCTGCGCTACAAGCGCAACTGCGCGCTGGGAAGCCGGCTGTGCGTGGAGGCGATCGACTCGCTGCACGAGATGGCCGGCGCCAACGGCATCTACGATCATTTTCCGCTCGCGCGCATGTTCCGCGATGCGCGCGCCGCCGCCGGTCACTTCAGCTTCAGCCTGGATGCGCAGTTGCCGCCCTGGGCGCTGGTCGTTTTGGGCGGGGAGTTCAAGAGCCCGACGCTATGACATAGACGGCCGCAACCGCAGTCGATGCGTCATCCGAACGAGGAGGAGCTTTCGATGACAGCCAGCAAGCCCGATCGCGCGCGCCAGCTCGCCGCATTGCCGGTGAAGCCGAACGAGGACCCGTTCGTCGTCGCCAACGGCGGCTTCTACCGGCGCTGGTTCAACCTGGTAGACGACATCCAGCCGATCGTCGACACGGTGAAGACGCTAGAGAGCACCGAGGACGAGGATTGGGTGCCGGCATGGAGCGCGGTTGCCGATCGCTACGAGCGCGAAGCGCAAGCCGCTGCCTCGGGTGGCGACAGGCAAGCCGCGCGCAACGCCTGGCTGCACGCCAAGACCTATCTCAGCATCGCCCGCTTCCCCGCTCCATACCACTCCGGCTCGGCCATCTGTCCCGCCGCCATGGGACCGATCAAAGTGCGCGCCTACGAGCGCTATCTCGAATGCTTCCAAAGGGCGACCGCGTTGCTCGATCGGCCGCCGGAGCTCGTGCGCGTGCAGCGCGACGGCATGGAAGCGGTAGGCCATCTGCGCATCCCGACTCATGCCTCGGCGTCCAAGCGCGTACCCGCCGTTCTCGTCATGTGCGGCGCCGACATGTACAAGGAGGACCGCGAGAAGTATGCCGACGGTGCGATGACCGAGGGCCTGGCTTCCCTCGTGGTCGACGCGCCCGGCACCGGACAGACGACCTTCCCGCATGCACCGGAAGCCATCGTCGCCTGGCAGGCGGCGCTGGATGCCTTGCAGGCGCGGCCGGAAATCGACGGCGCCCGGATCGCCGCATTCGGCGTGAGCCGTGGCGGGCTATGGGTCATGCGGCTGGCGGCGCTCGATGCCCGCATCAAGGGGGTGATCGCGGTCGCGCCGGGCGGCGTCGGCTACTGGGGCACGGCGGAAGAACGCGCCGACTGGCGCAAGGCCGCGTTCGAACGGGCGAAGAGCAACTGGTTCGGCCCGCGCGGCACGCGCCCCGTGCCGCATGAGCCAACCGAGGACGAGCAGCGGCAGGAGTTCCTGCGCTGGTCGCTCAAGGACAACGGACTACTCGACAAGCTGACCATGCCGATGTACCTGGTGAACGGCAAGGTCGATCACCTCACGCCGATCGGCAATCTCTACCTCGCGCTCGAAAGCGGGCCGCCGACCGGCCGCGTGGCACGGGTCTACGCCGATGACGGCCATATCGCGGCCAAGAACGAGCGCGAATGGGGACCGGCGGCGTGGAAGTGGCTGCGCGAGACGCTTCAGAGAAGCGACGCTTGAACCGCGGCCGGCGGCATATCCTTGCGGCCGCCGGCCCTACGGCGCGCATGCGCTGGCCCCAGGAAAATCAAAGGATGTTGGTTTCCGCCAATGCGGGAACGATGTTCTTCAGACTTTCACGTTCAATTCTCTGCGACCGCACCGAGCAGAATCGCCTCGATCTGCGCCTTGCCGCGTGCATCGAGTGCGCTGGATGCGCGACAGAACGCGACCAGCTGATCGCGTCCCGCCTGCGAGGTGCGCAAGCGCGCGAGCGTCTGCAATTCGTCGGTGACCCGGGCGCGATCTTCCAGCAAACGGTTGAAGTTGACGTCGCAGGCGGGCACCGGCGGCGGAATGGTGCATAGCTCCCGGCTGATCGCTTCCCGCAACGCATTCAATTCCGCTTGCATGGCGACGCACGCACGCTCGATCGCCGCCTCCCCACCTCGTTCGCCCGGCATGCCGCCCTCCGCAGCAGGTTGCCACGCCGACATGCTAGCATCCGTTACTTGACGCGAGCACTGTCACTGGCAGTACCTGTACCGTGAGGACGGCGCTCGGTTGCGACTGAATTACATAACGAAGGATCCGGCATGTTCTTCGAGACCAAGGACACATCGCGCGAAACGCTCCGGGCCCATGGGCTCTCGTTCAATCCCTTCAAGGCCATCGTCACGCCGCGCCCGATCGGCTGGGTGACGACCCAGAACCGCGACGGCGCCATCAATCTGGCACCGTTCTCGTTCTTCAACGCGATTTCGTCCGATCCTCCGATCGTGGTCTACGGCGCGAACGGCACGCATGACGCCGACGGCGGGGAGAAGGATTCGCTGCGCAACGTGCGCGAGACGGGCGAGTTCGTCTGCAATCTGGCGACGTGGGAGCTGCGAAGCCAGATGAACCTGACATCGACGCCCGCACCGCCCGGCACCGACGAGATGCAGGCCGTCGGCCTCGCCACTGCGCCTTCGCGCCTGGTAAAGCCGCCGCGCGTCGCCACCTCGCCAGCCCATCTCGAATGCAAGCTGCATCAGCTGGTGGAGCTGCCGCCCGACCCGCGTAACGGCAAGCGCAACACCATGGTGGTCGGCCTCGTGATCGGCATCCACATCGACGACGCCTTCGTCGTCAACGGCCGCTTCGATACCGCCCGCGCCCAGCCCATCGCCCGCCTCGGCTACAACGACTATGCCGTGGTCACCGAAGCGTTCGAGATGATACGGCCGGACTGGCCCCTCGTCGCCAGCAACGAGCGCAAGACCGGCTCCTGATGCGCCGTCGGGATCGCGCCTCGTGACCTGGTCCGACCGAGGCCGACCGGGTTAATTGACCTTCAGCCCCGCCTCGCGAATGAGCTTGCTCCAGGTTTCGATCTCGCGCGCCAGGTGCTTGCGCAACGCATCGGGCGGCCCGGAGAGCGGTTCGGCGCCCTGGGCAATGAGACGGTCGCGCAAGCCCGGCGCCTCCATGAGCGCCGAGAGCTCCGCGTTCAGCCGGGTGATGACCGCCGCCGGGGTCTTGACCGGGCTGAACACGCCGAACCAGCCGGCGGACTGAAAGCCCGGCACGCCTGCCTCCGAAATGGTCGGCAACGCCGGCATCACCGCGGAGCGTTTCGCTCCGGTCACGGCCAGCGCACGCAGCTGCCCGCTCTTCACATACGTGGTCAGCACGAGCACGTTGTCGAAGGCGACATCCAGACGGCCCGCCAGCAGATCGGGCATCAGCGCACCGGTCCCTTTGTAAGGGACGAACAGCATGTCGATGCCGGCCATGCGCTTGAGATGCTCGCCGGAGAGCCGCTGCAGCGACGTCACCGTGGACCCGGAATAGGTCAGCTTGCCGGGTCGCTCCTTGGCATACGCGATCAATTCCTTCACGCCGTGCACCGGCAGCTTCGACTGCACCACCAGCAGGTAGGGCGAGGTCGCCAGCAGCGCGATCGGCGCGAGCTCCTTCTGAATGTCCGGCGCCTTGGGGAAGAAGCTGTTGAGCGTTCCGAACGATCCCGGCCCCATGATCAGCGTGTGCCCGTCGGGTGGGGACTTGACCACGAGCTCGAGGCCGATGACACCGCCCGCGCCCGGGCGGTTGTCGACCACCACCTGCTGGCCGGTGCGCTCGGTGAAGCGCGCGGCTACCGCGCGCGCGACGATGTCGGTGCTGCCGCCGGCGGCTACGGCCACGACCATGCGGATCGGGCGATTCGCATCCTGCTGCGCGCCTGCGCTCGCCGTTGCCAGGAGAAGCGCGACTGCTCCCGCCGCAGCAGCCAGGCGGGCACGTCGAATCGCATGCGTCATGACTATCCTATCGGGTTGCGCGCAGCCGTTGCCGAAGTTTTCGCTCCGACGCGGCCGATTCTCGTCGGCCTCACGATCCGGGCGTTGTTGATCGAACCGTTCTTGTTTGCAAACGCAAGCATTTATCCGTACGACTGCGCAATCAGACGAGGCGACTTGAGCCGCGCATCCAGCACGCGCCCGCGCTGGGCGCGCTTGCCGACGTGCTCCTGCAGCGCACCGCCACCGAGTGACTCCCGGATCTGTTTTGCGCGCCGCTCACCGCTGACCTCCAATGTCCTGCCATCGCTCACCGCGACCGAGGCGAGCGTCACGCCTTCGGGCAAAGCAATCAGTTGCACGCCCAGGCCGCCGTTGGCGCGCGCGGGCACCTCGGTGAGCGGGAACAGGAGCAGACGCGAATCGGAGGAAAGCGCAGCGAGGAAAAGCTTGCCCGCATGCTTGGGCGGTTCGTCCGCGGGCCAAAGCGCCAGCGCCGGCATCACTTGCCCGCTTGCCGGCACGGTCATGAAGTCCTTGCCCGAACGCGTGCGCGAGATCATGTCGCCCAAGCGGCAGATGAAGCCGTTGCCGGCCGAGGTGTGCAACAGGTGCAGCATGTCGGGCCGGCCAGTGCTCATCCATCGAATCGGGTCGCGGTCCGAGCTGATCAAGGTGTTGACCGGCACGCCGTCGCCGCGCCCGCTCGGCAAGCTCGCGACCGCGAGCGTATAGGTCTTGCCCGATTGACCCAGCAACACCAGCTGGTCCGTCGTCCTGCACTCGATCTCGACGAAGCGCTCGTCGCCGTCCTTGAACGACACCGCGTTCATGTCGATGCCATGACCGTTGCGCGCCCGGATCCAGCCGCGCTGCGAGAGAATCACCGTAACCGGTTCCTCCACCACGGAGCGTTCGATGCTGGCGCGCTCGGCCGACTCGATCGCGCTGCGGCGCGGATCGCCGTACTTCTTCGCGTCCTGCTCGAGCTCCTTGACGACGAGGCCGCGCAGCGCCCGGTCCGAGCCGAGGATGC
>JBOIEI010000268.1:0-3780 GCA_050741055.1 Burkholderiales bacterium
CTCCGCTGCCGACGACCATGGCCGTTTGCGCGCCGTGGATGAGCGGCTTCGGGGTCAGGCGCTCGCTGCGATAAACCTGGCTGGAGCGGATCGCGCTGAAGCGCACGCGAAATTCCGCGCCGCCACCGCCCGACGCCCCAGAGCTGAAGTCGTTCACTTTCGCATCGATGTCGGCGGCGATCAGAACGTACTCGGCGTTGGCCGCCTTGTCGGGATGATCGGTTACGCGAAAGCGGTTGCCGACCTGCAGGCCGCGCGCATTGCCGCCGCCGTTCAGGATGCGATAGCGGCTTTGCAGCTCTTCCATGCGAATGCCGGCGTAATGCCCGGTGCGCGGCTGGATCGACTTGTCGCCCGCGATGTCGAGCCCGTGCGCCGGATAGTCGTAGATCTCCAGGTCGCCGAAGGTGTGCGAGCGCGGATTGGCCGCAGGTCCGTCCACCGCCCGGGCCTTGAAGAAATCGTATTCCTTATACAGGTACTTGCCGGACTGCACCGAAGTCACTGCCGACCATTCGTTGATGTAGTCGTTATCGGCGACGTGCTTGAAATCCAGCTGGCGATAGGCGAGCTCGCCGAACCGGGCGTGCGCCGTATGCGCGCTCGGCGAGTCGGCGAGGATCAGCTGATGCTTGCCGTTCTCATGGCCGAAGTAATAGTAGATGCCCTCCTGTTCCATCAGGCGGCTGACGAAGTCGAAATCGGTCTCGCGGTACTGCACGCAGTATTTCCACACTTCGTGCTTGCCCGAGAGCTTGTCGGTCACGATGCCGCCGTAGATGCTCAGGACTTTCTTGATGATGTCCGGAACCGACATCTCGTTGAAGATGCGGCAATCGGAACGCCGGCTCGCGAACCACAACCAGGGTTTGAGCAGCAGCCGGTAGCCGTAGCCGATGCCCGACTTGTACGCGGGCGTGCGCAGCTCGCCCAGCTCGATGAAGCGCGTGACATACCCGTTGATGTAGCGCGGCGTGGACGCGTCGTCGGTCTCCAGGGATAGCGTCACGTTGGTGGCGAGAATGGAATCGGGCGCTATGCCGGCGCGATCGCTCACCGCATCGACGGTGTATTCGAATGCCCGACCGAGCTCCTCGCGGCCCACGAGCCGCGACAGCAGCAGCGCGTCGGCGCCGAGCTTGGTCGCCATCTGCGCGCTGCGATAGCGCCCCGAAGCTTGACCTTCACTCATGAATCGCCCTCCCCCCGTCCGTTCCGTGTGCCTGCGGGCACGCGTTGGCGCCCACGCCCGTTTCGCGCTCTCGGCGCGCGCGGCGGCGGATCGAGACGAACTCTCCGCCCGCGATCACCTCGTTCCTGCGCTTCACGACGAACAGACCTGGAACGGCTGCGTCGGCCAGGATGGTTTCGCCCTGCTTCAGCGGGCCGCATTGGTATTCGTTGCACAGCGCGGCACGCATGGATCGCGGCAGGACGCAGCCGCGACGCGAATGATAAAGGCACGAATCCTTGTAGGCGCGTTCGGGAACGCGGCTCACGTACGCCGCCACGATCTCGTTGGGGGAAATGCCAGGGTTCGAGGCGGCATAGCGATCCAGCGTCGTGCGATCGAGAAACGCGAAGCGCTCACCCCCGAAGCTACAGCAGAAGCCGCGACACGCACTGCACACGGGCGCTCCCACAGGCTCGGATGCGGCGTCAGCGCCGTCGCTCGAGCGCACGTCGCCGGGCGATTGTACGGCGCCGGCATCCGGATGGGGATCCGGCGCATCGAGCAGTGCGTGCAGGTGGCGCGCGAGCTCGGTGCGCCGGTCCGAGGGCACCGGCGCAATGCGCTGCTCTCGATGCGGCACGACCACGATCGGAAATCGCGCAGGCTCGGGCTTTCGTTTCGCCTCTGCCACTTGCGCGCGTAACGCATGCAGCGTTTGCTCCGCGTGCGCGCTCCGGCACTCGGGACGATGACAGACGTTACCCGAGTAGTGCTCGAGCAACCCCAATGCACGCCCGCAGTGGCGGCAGTGCTTGGCGCGCGCAATGCTGGGATGCGGCGGTGGCGCGGCGGCGTGGCGGTCTGCCGGTTCCATCGCGGTTATTCGACCGTCCATCGGGCGGTTTCGTTGCTGCCCTTGTAGTGCAGGTAGCTCGAGCGGCGGCGAAGCCCGTAGTCGTCGCAGATCGGCCACTCGTTGCGCTTCAGGTTGTCCGCCTCGATCTCGGCGATGCCGTCCTTGCCGGTTGCGAACAGCGTCTTGTAAGTGAGCAGCTCCTTGATGTACTGCGCGGCATGCCCCAGCTCGTGGATGAGCACGATATCCGCCGGCAGCGGCGCGAGCTTCGCCACCGTCTTGGTGGTCGTTCGCTCCGTGCCTGCGATCTTGATGGTCTTGCTCACCTGCTGCGCGTCAACCAGGATCGGAAACGCCACCGACGGGTCCCATACCAGCTTGGAGGTCTTTTCGTCGCCGACCGCACCGCGGAAGGCGGACTCGGTGCCGACCGAGGAGCCGATGACCACCTCGATTACGTGCAGGTCGGCTTCCACCAGATCGATGATTTCTTTCGCACGCTTGGACTTTCCGCTGAGCGCCGCCTTCGCCTTCAGGTACGACGCCTTGGGATCGTCGTTGCTGGTGAACCCGTAGATCTCCTTCACGAACGTGAGCATGAACGATGCCTTTCAGAATGATGGATCGATGCTGAATGGTTCAAACCACGCCACTTGCAGGGCGCGCGTCGGCTGCAGGCCGATGCCGTTCGCTCGGTGCGGACGGGTGGTCCCCGCTCCTGACCGAGGAGGGGCTGGACGCGACAAGGTCGCGAACGGGGTGGTCTCCGGCTCAGTCGAACGCATAGCCGAAATCGCCATTGTCGACATGCACGCGCACGCGCTCGATGGGCTTTCCTTCCATCATGCGGCGGAGGAATTCCTCGCTCAGCCGCGGCAGCACGGTGTTGGTCAGGATCGCGTCGATCATGCGCCCGCCGCTTTCGAGCTCGGTGCAGCGGCTGGCGATGAGCTTGATCACCTCCTCGTCGTAGCTGAACGGGACCTTGTGGTTGTCCTGGATGCGCTTCTGGATGCGTCCCAACTGCAGGCGCGCGATCGAGCCGATCATCTCGTCGTTCAGCGGATAGTAGGGAATGACGACCAGGCGGCCCAGCAGCGCCGGCGGGAACACCTTGAGCAGCGGGTCGCGCAAGGCTTTCGCGATCGTTTCCGCCTCCGGGATCAGCTCCGGGTCCTTGCACAGGCTCATGATGAGATCGGTGCCCGCATTGGTGGTGAGCAGGATGACCGTGTTCTTGAAGTCGATGATGCGACCCTCGCCGTCTTCCATCCATCCCTTGTCGAACACCTGGAAGAAGAGCTCGTGCACGTCGGGATGCGCCTTCTCGACCTCGTCGAGGAGCACCACCGAGTACGGCCGGCGGCGCACGGCCTCGGTGAGCACCCCGCCTTCGCCGTAGCCCACGTATCCGGGCGGCGCGCCCTTGAGCGTCGAAACGGTATGCGCCTCCTGGTACTCGCTCATGATGATGGTGATGATGTTCTGCTCGCCGCCATAGAGCACCTCGGCCAGCGCGAGCGCGGTCTCGGTCTTGCCCACGCCCGAGGTGCCGGCGAGCATGAAGACGCCGATCGGCTTGTTGGGATTGTCCAGCTTCGCGCGCGAGGTCTGGATGCGGCGCGCAATCATCTCGAGCGCATGGCGCTGGCCGATGATCCGCTGCGACAGGGTATCGGCGAGCTTGAGAATCGCCTCCACCTCGTTTTTCACCATGCGCCCGACCGGAATGCCGGTCCAGTCTTCCACC
>JBOIEI010000269.1:0-4392 GCA_050741055.1 Burkholderiales bacterium
CTCGGTCACCGTCGAGAGCTCGTGAGCTCGTTGGGCCGCGAGCGCGCAACTCCCCTCCTCGACGAGGAGGGGCGGGACGCGACACTGTCGCGGACGGGGTGGTCGGCTGCTGACACGTAGGCCCCAATGCCAGGTAGAGCAGCGTCCAAAGTAAGCGAGGCGTAAGCGAAGGGGGTTAAAAAGAACGTCACGCAGCAGGCCTTGCTGCGACGGAAGCCCCCATTGCTTCCCGGAGATCTCCCAATGACGCGGCAGCCCGAGATCGATGCATTGCGCGGCTTGATGCTGGTGCTCATGTGCGTGAGCCATCTGCCGACGCGCTTCGCCGAATGGCTCGGGCAGCCGTTCGGCTTCGTTTCCGCCGCCGAAGGCTTCGTATTCCTGTCCGCTTATCTCGTCGGCTTGGTGTATTCCGGTCGCGCACGCAGATTCGGGCAGGCCGAAATGCGCAAGGCGCTGTGGCGGCGTGCCGCAGTGGTCTACCGCTCTCATGTGGCCATGCTGGCCTTTCTCTTCACCATCATCGCCTGGATCGGGATCCGCTCCGAGCGCCAGGCGATCACCAACTTGATCTCCTTCTATCTGCAGGAGCCATGGACCGCGCTCTGGACCAGCGCTGCATTGATCTATACGCCGCCGTTGCTCGACATCCTGCCCATGTACGTGCTCTTCATGGCGGCCTCGCCGCTGGTCCTTCCGCTGGCGATGCGTCCCGGTGGCAAGGCCGTGGTGATCGCGTTGAGCGCTTTGCTGTGGATTGCTGCCCAGTTCGGATTGAACGACGTCGCGTACGCTGCGGTGGCGAAATCGATCCACCATCGAGTGCCTCTGGACCAGAATGGCGCCTTCGACCTGTGGGCCTGGCAGTTCGTATGGGCGTTGGGCCTCTGCCTCGGTGCGCGGCGAGCGCTTGCGACGGGCCGGTCACCTGTGGTGTCTGCGCGCTTGGCCGCCCGGATTGCGGCGGTCGCGCTATGCGTGGCCCTCGGGTGCATGCTGTGGCGTCACGCCGTGGGGCAGGCGCCTTTTCCCGGCGTGCCGCAGTTCGACGTTTTGTTCGACAAATGGCACCTGGGCCCGCTGCGGATGCTGAACTTCTTCGCGCTGGCGGTCGTGCTGATGCACTTTGGCCCGCGGCTTGCCCCGCTGGCGCGCGCGCCCGGCCTGCAACTTCTGGGCAGGCAATCGCTGCCGGCGTTCTGTGCGCACCTGGTCGTCGTACTAATAGCCCTCAGCGTGATCGGCGACAGCGCGGAACAGCTGTCCATCTGGACCGAGCTCGGTGTGGTAGGCGGCACGCTGCTCATCGTCGGGTTCGTCGCCTGGGTGGCGTCGGAGAACGGGCGCAAGGGCCGATCGCCACAGGGCATAGCCCTTGGCGTTCAGATGCAGGCCGTCGGGGGCGAAAAGCTCCCTGCGCGGTAGCCCGTCGCTGCCCAGCATCGCGCCGAATACGTCCACGTAAGCCAGTCGCGGGCGGCCACGAACGTAGGATGCGATCAATCGGTTCGCGACGCGCACCTGCTGCAGCAGCGCTTGCCGGGCGGGACTCGGCTTGATCGAAATGAATGCCAGCCGGGCGGCGGGCAGCCGCTGTTGAATGCGCTCGGCGAACGCCGCGAATCGCCGCAGCACTTCGCGCGGCGAGGTGCCTTCGGCAAGGTCGTTATCGCCCGCATAGAGCAGTACCAGGCGCGGCCGGTACTTGACGACCAATTGCTCGAGGTGCTCGATGCAATCGGATAGACGGGCGCCGCCGAAGCCACGCTTCAGCACCACGGTACTGCCGAATTGACCTTCGAGGCCCTGCCATAACCGTACCGAGGAACTGCCGACGAATACGACAGCGCCCGGGCGCGGCGGCTTCAACCGGTCCATCGCCGCGAAATCGCGCATGGTGTTTGCCCAGCGACTCGGCGCAGCAGAGCCGGCCGCGCGCTCGTCGGCGCACACAGCCGCCGTCCATAGCAGGAGTATCGCGAGACCGGCGCGAAACATGGGCGTGGTTGAAGGAACGCTACACGGGATCGAGGCCCGTCTCGTGCAACACTTCGCGAGCGGCATGCGAGCGCATGAAGTCGACGAATGCCCGATTGCCTGCGTGCTGCGTCGAGCCGGTGAACACGGTCGCCCCATACACGATGGTCTGCCGCAGCTCGGCCGGCAGAGGACCGATGATCGTGATGCCCGCAACCGGCAGCAGCTCGGCGGGCTGCTGCACGCCGATATCGGCCTCGCCACGCACCAGCACCGGACCGACCATCTCGCCGGGGCGCGGCTTGACGAGCTTCGCTGCGACGGCGTCGGCGATTCCGAGCCGTTCGCAGGCCTGGAGGAAGTGAATGCCGCTCGCGCCACGGCTGTAACAGACCGCCTTTGCCGCGAGCAGCGCTTCCTTCAGCTTCTGCGGCGAGCTGATATCCGGTTTGGTTGCACCTTCCTTTACCGCGACCGCGGCGCTGGAATGCGCGAATGCGGTGCGACTGCTGCCGACGAGACGGCCTTCGTCGATGAGCGGTCCGGAAAATTCCTCGGGGCCGACGAAAATGTCCGCAGCTATGCCACCACTGATCTTCTTGGCGAGCTCCGGCCCTGCCCCGTAGGTGATATCGACCACGTAACCGCTTTCGCGCTCGAACACCGGCACGAGCTCGATCAGGGCCTCCTTGCACGACATCGTGCAAATGACCACGAGTGTTCCTTGCTGCGCCTTGGCTGAGTCGCTCATGTGGATTCCCGATCGCTGGTAAAGACGCGCATCTTCGCCTTCAATGGCGCGCAGGCGCAAGTACGCAAATTATGCCACCTACGTGCCTTGCGCGTGCACCTCCGACGCGCGGAGGAATAGGCTCCGATACAGGTTGTCGAAGCTGTAAACGCCGAGCTGCAGGCCTTGCTCGCTGTAGTAGCGGCGATCGGGATCGTCCCAGCGTGGTTCGATCACCGCGAAGAACTCTTCGGCATGGCGCTCGTCGCTCCATGAGCCGGGTCGGGAATTACTTCAACCACACCAGCGTCATCGCTTCGCGCGTATTGTCGGGTCGAACTGAGTCATACGATACTACTCGTGCTCAAGCGAGCCTCGAGCAAACGTGGACCGCGGTCAAGCTGGCGGATGGCAGCACGCGCCCCTATGGGTTCGGCTGGGGCGTGGATGAGGTCCGTGGTCACCGGACGGCATTGACGCCCCGCTCGCGCGGGTCTAGACACACCTCGAGGCAACCGAACAGGAGGAAGGACCATGGATGAGTGGCGGAAGGTGCGCGTGATGCCCCGCGCGGAGATGCTGAAACGCGTGGCGCGGTTCAAGGAGCTGAAAGGCTCGGAAAAGGGACTGCCGGACAGCCATCTGCCGGAGTCGCACAAGACGCTCTTTGCCGTGATCGGGTTCGCACCGCCGGAGCAGAAGCTGAACGAGGCGACGTTCTCGCCGGTCGGCGACGCCGCGACCCTACCGGCGATCCCGGCCGCGGAGGGTTTCAACCTCGCCTATGTGCGCGCGAAGCCCGGCAAGGGCACGCTCATGCACAACCACGACAGCAACGAGACTTTCGTCGCCATAACCGGCCGCTGGCGGGCCGAGTGGAACGAGGGCGCGGCGAAGGAATTCCTGGATCTCGAGCCGCTCGACGTGATCTCCTTCCCGGTCGGCGTCGCGCGCCGCTTCGTCAACGCTACCTGGGACGAGCCCGAGCGCGAGCACATCCTGATGGCGATCATCGGCGGCAACCAGCCGCAGTCGGAGTTCACGCCGGAGGCGATGCAGCGCTGCAAGGAGTGGGACGACCAGCAGGCGGCGGCCGGGCGGCGCTGAGTTCCGGCCCCTAGCTTGCGGCCCGACACCGCACCCGGAGACGCGGGGTGCCGCGGCTCATCGCTCGCCCGTTCGGCCGCGCGTGGAACGAGGGACATTCATGCCCGGCGCGGCTCATGTGATTGCGAGAACCCGAACCCGGCGGCGCGCTCCAATCCTGGAGCATGGGTACCGAGAGGAGGCAACGGCCATGGGCGACGTCCGCTTCGACACTGCCGCCGCGCATCGCGTCGTCGACCTGCGATCCGATACCGTGACGCGGCCCTCTGCGGAGATGCGCGAGGCGATGAAGGCCGCTGCGGTCGGGGACGACGTCTACGGAGAGGACCCGACGGTGAACGCGCTCGAGCAGGAGGTGGCGGCGATCCTGGGCAAGGAGGCGGCGATGCTCACGCCTTCGGGAACGATGGCGAACCAGATCGCAATCCTCCTGCACGCGCGACCGGGGGAATCCGTGATCTGCGAGGAGGGCTCGCACGTGTACGTCAACGAATCGGGCGCGGGGGCGGCGCTCGCTGGCGTGCAATTCGACACCGTGCCGCTGGCGGAGCGGCTCTCCGACGCGGCGCTCGAGGCAG
>JBOIEI010000270.1:0-10203 GCA_050741055.1 Burkholderiales bacterium
CGCAGAACTGCTTTGCCGGTGTCTACATCACCCTCGAGCATCGACTGCACTGCTTCGCGCAGCAGTGCTTGGCGCGCCTTCGGATCACGATCCAGGCGAGCCTTCACCAATTCCTTGAAATCTCGGGTCAGAGCCATTGCAATCTCACTTTCCGCGTTTCCGCGCTTTGTACTCCTGCCACCGCTGCTTGGCCGCATCAATGTCGCGCTGTTGCCGCTTCTTGGTACCGCCCGCAAGAAGAATGATCAGTGCGTCGCCATCCCGGCCGAAATAAACTCGATAGCCCGGCCCAAAGTCGATCCTGTATTCAAAGACACCAGACCCCACGCCTTGGTATTACCGAGCTTGCCCTGTTCGAGGCCGACGAGCGCGACGGTAACCCGAGCTAATGCTTCGGCATCGAGCTCTTCAAACCATTCGCCAAACGTACTCCGGTTATTGGCGTCAACGTAGTACTGGAGCGTCGGCATGGCCGACGGTAACCTATGTGTTACCTCATTGGCAACCGAGCGGTTGACTCGGGAGTGAATCGCGGGCTCAGCGACTGGCGCGCTGTCCGGCTAGTAGCAGTCACACAGCTCCAGCTCTGTTTCTTCAATTCGAAGCCCTGCTCGCACCTGATTACGCGCACCTACCAAGGCCTGCAGCTTCCGCGCGATCTTGCGTTGAAACGCGCGGATAAAAGACGGCCAAGTTCAAGGAAACGCCGCTCTAGCGTAGATCTACGGTGCTGATTTCAGGAGCCAGAGCAGCCGCGCGCCCCCTTCGGTTTGCGCCAGGGCACGCAACTTTTGCAGCAGCACGTCCACGTGATGGTGGCTGTTGCGCAATTCGACCACCAGCCTTGCCTGCTGCTCCGGACAGGGCAGCAAGCCGCGGTACTGAGCCGTCTGGTCGCGCGCCTCGCCACCGAGCTCGGTGGCGAGCACGAGCGCGCAGATCGTTGAAGTTAGTGACGACCTGTTCGTCGATAGAGCGTCTCGTGCCCTCGTGCGCCACGATATCGCGCGGCCGGTCTTTTCAGAGGGCGTGTCCAGAAGGTATATTCGCGCGCAGCCTGAATTCGATCGCGGGTCGAAACAGGGTTGCAGGAGCGGTGCAGGACATTGAGCGAGTCCCTTCACTCGCGCGCTGGCGTGACGGAAAACAACGCAACCAGGCCCTGTCGCCGCTGGCCGAAGATCGTCAGGAGGTTCCTCGTAACCCTGGTGCTGCTCGCGGTCCTCCTGGTCGGCGCGGCGCTCGTCTTCGAAGCAAAGACGTCCTGGCTCCAGGCGCGCGAGCTGTCCCGCTATAGCGCCGAACTGACCCATAAGGTTCAGCCCGGGCCGAGTGAAGCGATCCGCTTCCCCGACCACGGTCCGTTCGACCAGCGCCTGGGCTATACCGAACTGAAGCGTTTTGCCGAACGCCTCGTCGCGCGCGGCTTCATCATCGAGCGGCAGTCGCGCTTCTCGCCCCGGCTGCTCGAGTACGCCGACCACGGCTACTTCGTGCCGTACCGCGAGAAGATCCGCGCGGGCATCGACATTTTCGGCCTGCAGGAACAGCGCCTTTACCACTACAGCTACCCACTGCGCGGCTACGAGTCGTTCACGCAAATTCCGCCGTTGGTGGTGCAGAGCCTGCTCTTCATCGAGAACCGCGGCCTGCTCGACGCCGAGAAGCCAAACCTGAACCCGGCTGTAGACTGGCCCCGTTTCGTGCGCGCAGGCATGGCGCAACTTGCCCGGGTCGTAGACACGGAGCTCGATGCGCCGGGTGGCAGCACGCTCGCGACGCAGATTGAGAAGTACCGTCACTCGCCCGGCGGGATTACCCATTCGCCGCGCGAAAAGCTGCATCAAATGGTGTCGGCGAGTGTACGCGCCTATCGCGAGGGACCCGAGACGATGCCCGTGCGCCGTCAGCTGGTGCTCGACTACCTCAACTCCGTACCGCTGTCGGCCGCGCAGGTCTACGGCGAAGTGCATGGCCTCGCGGACGGTCTTTGGGTCTGGTACGGGGCCGATTTCGAGCGCGTCAACGCGCTGCTGGCGGCGCCGGAGGGCGAGGGAGAGCTCCTCGCCGAGCAGGGCCAGGCGCTGCGCCGCGTGCTTTCGCTGATGGTCGCCCATCGCCGGCCCTCGTTCTACCTCGGGAGCGGGCGCGAGGAGCTGGCGCGACTCACCGACAGCCACCTGCGCGTGCTCGCCGCCGCGGGCATCATCAGCCCCGCGCTGCGCGACGCAGCGCTCGAGCGTTCGCCGGAATTTCGCGACGTGTCCGCGACCCCGGCGCGGGTGCCGGCGGGCGCCGGCAAGGGCTCGACCGCGATCCGGTTGCGACTTGCCGAGCTGCTCGGCATTTCGCTGTACGAGCTCGACCGCCTCGACCTCCGGGTATCGGCGACGCTGGACCGCACGCTGCAGCAGACTGTCAGTGACTATCTCGCCGACCTCGCTCATCCAGACTTCGCGCGACAGGCCGGCATCATCGGCGACCGCTTGCTAACGCCGAGCCAGGTCGGGGATGTGCATTACAGCTTCACACTCGTCGAGCAAACACCCGACGGCAGCCGCGTTCGCGTACAGACAGACACCACCGACCAGCCGCTGGACATCAACGAGGGCAGCAAGCTCGAGCTCGGCTCAACTGCGAAGCTTCGGGTGCTCGCTACCTATCTCGAGCTCGTCGCCGAACTGCACAAGCGCTTCTCCGCGCTGCCGAACGAGGCGCTGCGGGGTACCTCGGTGGAGCGCCAGGATATGCTGACCCGCTGGGCGCTCGATTACCTGATCGGCGCCCGGGATCGCAGCCTGCCGGCGATGCTGGAGGCAGCGCTCGACCGCCGCTTCTCGGCGAGCCCTGCTGAATCCTTCTTCACCGGCGGCGGCCTGCATACCTTCAGCAACTTTCAGCGCGAGGACGACGAACGCGTCGTGACGGTGCGCGAGGCGCTGCAAGCCTCGATCAACCTGCCCTTCGTGCGAGTGATGCGCGAGATCGTCCGACACACGATGTACCAGGTGCCAGGTAGCACAGCGAAGCTGCTCGAGGACCACAGCGACCCGCGACGCGAGGAGTACCTGGCCAGGTTTGCCGATCGCGAGGGTCAAGTCTTCCTGCGTCGTTTCTGGCGCAAGTACCAGGGTCTAGTGCCGCACGAGATGCAAGCCTCACTCCTCGCCGGCCTGCGGCCGACAGTCGACCGACTCGCTGCCAGCTTCCGTTACCTCAATCCCGGCGCGGACGAACAGGCCTTCGCTGCGTTCATGGCGGAGCACCTGCCCGACGTGCGCATCGGGGAGGCACGGCTCGGCGCGCTGTACCGGCGCTACGCACCGGGCGCCTTCGACTTGCCCGATCAAGGTTACATCGCGCGCGTACATCCGCTCGAGCTATGGTTGGTTGGCTTCCTGTCCGCCAACCCCGGCGCGAGCTTCGCCGAGGCGGTCGAGGCAAGCCGCGCCGAACGTCAGGCAGTCTACCGCTGGCTCTTCCGCACCCGCGCGAAGAGCGCCCAGGACCAGCGCATCTACACCATTCTGGAGGTCGAGGCCTTCCTCGACATTCATCGCCGCTGGGCGCGTCTCGGCTATCCCTTCACTCATCTGGTGCCTTCCCTCGCAACCGCGCTCGGCAGCTCGGGCGACCGGCCGGCGGCGCTGGCCGAGCTGATGGGCGTCATCGTCAATGGCGGGGTCCGCCAGGCCACTGTCCGAATCGACGGCCTGCACTTCGCCGCTGGCACACCTTTCGAGACCGTGTTCGCCCGCCGCCCGCCTGCGGGGGAACAGGTCATGGCGGCTGAAGTCTCGGCGGCGTTGCGCAACGCGCTGTCGAACGTCGTCGAAGCGGGCACCGCACGTCGCCTTGCGGGCGCATTCAGCGTCCCGGTCGGGGGCAAGACCGGTACGGGCGACAACCGCATCGTCACCGCCGGAGTGCGCGGCACCGCGCTCAATCGCACCGCGACGTTCGTGTTCTATCTCGGGCCGCGCCACTACGGCACCCTCACCGCCTACGTCATAGGGCGCGACGCGGCGGCCTTCCGCTTCACTTCCGGGCTACCGGTGCAGATCCTTAAGTCGATGGCGCCGATCCTCGCACCTTATGTCGCGGCGCGCGATGCCGGTGAACCGACGGCCGAACCCGCGCCCGAGCCAGCGCACATCGTGCGAACACCAGCAGCAGTAACGAAGAAACATTGACGTCATCTTCGTTTGCACATCGCAATGGTGGATCTAGATTGCGGATTGCGGTCGAAGTTCGCGAAGGGAAGAAAGCGGGCCGCTGGAGTTTTTACACAGGCTCCGGCCGGTGCGGACGTTGGCCACCACCTGCGGCTACGTCAGCAATGCGGCGCGTTGCTGACCTTACGACTTGGGGCCCCGAAGGTCAGCCCGGAAAGAGCGACCACACGTTGAGCCTCGATAATTTTACGCAGCTGGCATGCGATAAAGCGCGCACAGTTTGTTGCCATCGGGATCGCGAAGGTACGCGAGATAGATCTGACCGGTGGCCCCTTGGCGCACGCCTGGCGGGTCTTCGATCGACCTACCGCCATTCGCGACCCCGGCACTGTGCCATGCTTCGGCTTTTTGGGCATCGCTCATAGTGAAGCCGATCGTGCCACCATTGGCAGCGATGGCCGGCTTGCCGTCGATGGGTTTGGACACCATGAAACGCCCGCCATTGTGCCCATATACGAGCCGCCCCTTGGCGTCCTCGACGCCAGGCTTAGCACCCATCGCAACGAACAGGGCATCGTAAAATTTCTTGGAGCGGGCGATGTCGTTACTCCCGACCATAATATGGCTGAACATTTCATACTCTCCTTATCGAGGATAGATTGTAAGCGCGGGCCTGGGAGCTTGAGGCACCGAATTTTACAAACGGAAGACTATTGTGCGACGGGCTTACAGTCAATCGCGTTAATTCGCCGCGTGTCGCCGTTACCCTGAAAATCATCCTTATGAAACGTTCCGCAGCGACTGGTTTGCGACCCATCGATGTCCTTGCATGAGTTCAAGCCGCGCCAACTCAGCAACCCTTGCAAGAACAAGTCCGAGGCACCGATTCCCGGAGCTTCTCGCCGCGGGCCACGTTGAGTGAAGGAGAGCGAATATGTTGATCGTCGACGCGCAGATCCACCTCTGGAATGCGGGCAACCCCACCAGCCCCTGGCACCGGCAGATCCCCGCCTACTTGAAGGACGACGCGCTCAAGGAAATGGACGCCGCCGGGGTCGATGCCGCCGTGCTCACTCCGCACACGCCGTGGGATCCGAACGCGAACGAGCTCTGCATCGAAGCGGCCCGCCAGCACCCCGAGAGGTTCGTGATCCTCGGCAGCTTCCCGCTCGACAAGCCGGAGAGTCGCGGGCTCGTGGATTCGTGGAAGCAACGCCCCGGGATGCTCGGCCTGCGGTTCACGTTCAATGAACCCGCGCAGCGCATGTGGCTGACGGACGGAACCGTCGATTGGCTGTGGCCGGCGGCGGAGCGGGCGGGCCTGCCCATCGCACTGATGGCTGCGCGCTTCCTTCCGAAAGTCGCCGAGGTGGCGCAGCGGCATCCGAAGCTCAAGCTGATCCTCGATCATCTCGGCCGCCCCAGTGGAACCACGCCCCTGCCGGAGCGGTGGGCGAATCTCCAGGAGGTGCTGGCGCTCGCGAAATATCCCAACATCGCCATGAAGGCCACGGGCGCGCCGAGCTACTCCGATCAGCCGTACCCGTTCCGCGATATCCACGACAACCTGCATCGGCTCTACGACGCGTTCGGCCCAGCGCGCTGGTTCTGGGGGACCGACATCACGCGCATGCCCTGCCCGTGGCGTCAGTGCGTGACGCTGTTCACCGAAGAGCTGCCGTGGCTCCGCGGGCGTGATCTCGAGCTCGTCATGGGCCGCGCCGTTTGCGACTGGATCGGCTGGAAGCGGTGAAGGTCGCGCGCTACACCAACGTCGGGGCCGATCTCACGCAGTACGACATCACGTCGCGGCATCGCGCTGACCAAGCGCGCGACGGTCACCCTGTGCAAGTCACCTGAAAAACCGTTCGTCCGGAGAGCGTCGGCACCAATGTGCCAGAGTCGAAGGATGAACGACCGGTGTTTTCGATCTCAACCAACAGGAGGTGCCTGTGGCAAGACTACCTTTAGCAACCCGGGAGAACGTTCCCGAAGACCAGCGTGCCGCTTTCGACGAACTCGTCAAAGGCTACGGAGCTGTTCCTCGTCACGGCCCTTCCTCCGTGATCATCAACGTGCCCAAGGCGCAGCAGCACGTGAATGCCCTGAACAAGTATCTGCGGACCGAATCGTCACTCCCGAAGAAGATCCAGGAGCTTGCGATGCTGGTCGCGGCGCGTGAGAACGATTGCCAGTACATCTGGAACGCGCATGCGGCATCGACGCGCGCGGCCGGTGTCAGCGACGCGACGGTCGATGCATTACGGGACCGCAAGGAGCTGCCGAAGCTCGCCGCTGACGAGAGCGCGGTCGTGCGTTACGGGCAGGAATTCTTTCGCACCCGCCGCGTGAGCAAAGGCACTTCCCAGCTCGCGCTGGAGCAGTTCGGGACGCGGGGCGCGGTCGAGCTGGGTCTCGTCCTGGGGAGCTACGCCCTGCTCGCGCTAATGGTCAATTCTTTCGACGTCGACCTGCCGCCGGACCGCAAGGAATCGATCATGCCGGTCTAGAGCCGACGCCGGACGCTGCGAGCGGCTAGTTGCATCAACGTCAGAGTCCGCCAAATTCCTGACGTACCCGCGATAGCTCCGCAAGGACCGCTCCGGCCGAAATTGAGAAATCGAGCGGCCGTAGGGCGATGTTGATCGGCGGATGCAGCTACCATTCTCGATCAGAAAGACAGAACCATGAGCAATCCCGCCTTCAAATTCGATCACGTCCACATCATCAGCGAAAACCCCAAGGCATCGGCCGCCTGGTAGGTCGAGATGTTCGGCGCGACCATTGCCGCCGACACCATCGCCCGCGGTGCCCCGCAAATCTTCCTCGAGCTCGGCGGCATGACGATCCTGATCCGCGGCCGCCGCCCTGGGGAGGATCCGGCACCCAACCAGCCGATCCGGCCCTATTCCGATTTCTCCAGCCACAACACCTGGGGAACCGATCATTTCGGGTTCCTGTACCAGGGCGACCTGACGGCCCTCTGCGCCGACCTGCGCACGAAAGGCGTGAGCTTTCCGGTCGAGCTGAAGAAAGGCGTCGGCGGCAGCCTGCTGTGCTACGTCGGCGCGCCGGATGGTGTCAGCATCGAACTCATACAATGCTGAGACGGGTCAGCCACGACCGATATAGGGCATTTTCGTTGCCATGACCGTCATGAACTGCACGTTCGCCTCCAGCGACAGGCTGGCCATATAGGCGACGCCGCGCGCCACGTCGTTGACGTCGATACGCGCCTCCGCCTCGACCCGGCCGCTCGCCTGCAAGCGACCGCGCGCGGTGTCTTCGTTGCGCGTCGTCGCTGCGTTGCCGATATCGATCTGGCCGCAGGCAATGTCGAATTCCCGCCCGTCCAGCGACAACGAGCGTGTCAGCCCGGTCAACGCGTGCTTGGTCGCCGAATAGGGTGTGGAGTTCCGTCGCGGCACATGCGCCGATACCGAGCCGTTGTTGATGATCCGCCCGCCGCGCGGCGTCTGGTTCTTCATCATGCGAAAGGCGTGCTGCGCGCACAGGAAGGAGCCGGTCAGGTTGACCGCCACGACATTCGACCATTGCTCATAGGTCAGGTCGTCGATCGGGATGTTGCGCGTGCTGATCCCCGCGTTGTTGAACAGTAGGTCGATGCGGCCATAGGTCGCCTGCACGGTCTCGAACAGCGCGGCGATCGACGCGGGGTCGGACACATCGGTCGGCACCACCAGCATGCGTGGCGGTGAGGCCTGCGCCAGCGCTGCCGTCTCCTCCAGCATGTTCCGCCGCCGGCCGGCCAGCACGACGGAAAACCCGTCGGCGTACAGAACCAGCGCCGACGCCCGCCCGACGCCGCTGCCGGCACCCGTGATGACCGCGATCTTCCCCGTAGCCTGCATGGCGCTATCCCCCAATGGTGAATGTCAAACCTGGCGCGCATCCTCGACCCGGAACGCGGCCAGGGCAACCGGTGTCGGCGCATACTCTAAACCACCCTTTTCCCTGATCGTCACTTATTCCTGGGCCCACAGACCCTCAAACGCAAGGTACTCGCCGCTCGCTTGAAGATACTTGCAGTCTGTCGACGGCCCGAGGCGGCGCATTTCAAGGCAATTCCAGCCCTTTGCCCGAATGCGGGCCGAGGGCGGGCGTGTACTCTGCTCCCAGTGTCATTGTCATGAGGATCAGGCCACCGGCATGAGCGCCAGCGACTCTTCCAGGTCGACCGCCCGCCTTCGCACCGGTAGCTGATAGGACACGATGCTTCTTCTCAGCCGCAGGCGGCCGGTGTCAGGGTAGCTAGGGGCCGGCCGGGTGAGTCGGCAGGCGGCCACGAGCCGCCATACAATCGGGCTACACAACGGTCCTTCGCATAACCGGTTCAATCTGGAGCCTGCCAGATGTCCAACGGAAGCATCTCGGCCTGAACGGTCACAGGGTCAGCGTCGAGTGTGTGGCTGGTAACCGCCGATCAACGGACCTTGGCGACAGCGAGGCGCCGAACGTCGGCTCTACCGCTCGACCAATGGCAACTCGCGACCCACAAGAGACCTTCGCTTAGACCGGAAGCGGTCATCGGTTGCTCGGCGCAGCCTGCCAGCTCTCCGCTAACCTGCGCTCACGGGAGCGCTATGTGAAACCTTGCCATCGTCTCCAGTCGCCATGGCGTTCTGCACAGGTGCCGGAACCACTGCCGACCACGGTCTGGCATTCGGGGCCAGCACGGCGTCGAAGCGGATCAGGTGCAGGCGCGGGGGATCAGCGCGGCCAGGCATTGCATGAATTCCAGCGGCGACATGAACGATGTGCGTAGTGCCGTCGCGATAGGCGCTCTTCAATTGCAGCACGACATCAGCGCCATTGCGCCTGAGCCGTTCGTTAGCGATCGCGGGGCGGGTGATGTAGCGGCACAGCCATTCGAGTTCTTTGCGCTGATGAGCGCCGCAGCGCACTGCCGCATGCAGGGTGAAGCCGTGGGCCTCTGCGCACAGGGCCGGCGTGGTTTTCTTGTGCCGGCGGGCCACGGTGCGCACACTCAGGACCTTGCGTCCGGTACGCGGGCCAAAAGCGATTCGATACGTGCATGCGGCCGCGTGCAAGCCCTCAGTTTCAAGCGCTGGCTCTGCTGCGAATATGCGAATATCGGGAAACCGCCTACCGCAACGGCGGAGCGTGCGTGCCGAACATGCCGAGCACAACGTATTGCATACCCGAGAAGAAGATTGCCGCGACGGCGAGCGTTGTGATACCGGCCAACGCGCTGCGCCAGCGCGCGACGCTGTGGAGATGACGTATCGCTCCCCAGCATGTAGTGACCCAGCCGAAGACCACGATGACTGTGGCGTAGTTGAGTAGGCTGTAAGCAAGTGCGAGACCGGGCGCGGCGGCCGCGAACGCCCGCATCCGCTCCGCGTCCGCGAAGAGCTGGCCTGGATTCAGGCGCGCGGCCGCGCCGACTGCCGGGTCGAAGGCGCGCAGAACGCCAAGCGTGGCGGTCTCCAGGATCACGAGTGCGAGATAAAGCGGGCTGACGATATAAAGATAGGCCGAAAAGGTCGCGGCGAATCTCGCCCGGCCGCCCACGGCTCGGAACAGGAGGTGAATGATCCCCGCAAACAATACCAGCGCCAGAACTTTGAAAACGGCCATGCTCGCAACGAGCGTGGTGAAGTCCTGGTCCTTTCCAAGCTGCGGGAGCTGCAGCAGGAAGCCTATCGCAACCGAGATGGCCACGAAGATGAGCGGCTGTGTAAGGTCCCCCTTTGTCTCTTCAAGCCAGCGCAGAATCGCAGTCTTCGGCCGGGTGACGAGGTTGACGAGATCCGGGAGATAGCTCGACAGCTGCTTGAGCACGTTGTCGAGCAGGTCCTTCGCGCGCCTGCCACGGTGCTCACCGAGGCCCGACCGCCTCAGCATCTCCTGGACGTCAGACTCCCACCGATTGTGGCTCAGCTCGAATCCGTTGCGATAGGCGAAGTCCTTGATGCTCTCAGGCAAATGCTGCGCGCCGGGCATTTTCGCCCCTTGCACGAGCACGGGTGTAACGGGAATGTTC
>JBOIEI010000271.1:0-8088 GCA_050741055.1 Burkholderiales bacterium
GCGCTGCCCGGTGGATCGGCCGCGGCGCTGGCGCCCGAGTTCGCACGCCGCTTCCGCTACGAAGGCGCGGCGATCGGGCGCATCGGCGCGGAGCTGGCTGCGCTCGGCCGCGACCCCTCGCTCGACGAGATGCTGACTCTAGCGCGCGCCGACCTCGACCTCGGCACGCTGGCGCAACCGGTAGTGCCGCGCTTCGGTCTGGACGAGCTGATGCTGCCCGCGGCGCAAGCCGGGCAGATCCAGGAGCTCGTCTGTGCGATGACCAATCTCACGCGCGTGCACTACGAATGGGGTGCGGCGCGCGCCTGGGGCGAATGCGGGTTGGCAGCGCTGTTCGCCGGCCCGCCGGGCACCGGCAAGACCATGGCGGCCGAAGCGCTCGCGCGCACGCTCGGGCTGCCGCTGTACCGCATCGACCTTTCGCAGGTCGTCAACAAGTACATCGGCGAGACCGAGAAGAACCTGCGCCGGCTGTTCGACGCCGCCGATGCGGCCGACCTGATCCTGTTCTTCGACGAAGCCGATGCGCTGTTCGGCAAGCGCACCGAAGTGCGCGACGCGCACGATCGCTACGCCAACATCGAGGTGAGCTACCTGCTGGAGCGCATGGAGCGCTTCAAGGGGCTCGCGATCCTCGCCACCAATCGCAAGAAGGATCTGGACGAAGCGTTCCTGCGCCGGCTGCGGTTCGTGGTGGAGTTTCCGCTGCCCGGCGTCGAGGAGCGGCTGCGCATCTGGCGCAGCGTGATTCCCGACCACGTCGACGCCACCGACGTCGATTTCGGTTTCCTCGCGCAGCGTTTCGCGCTCGCTGGCGGCCATATCCGCGCCATCGTGTTTCAGGCGTGCCTGCAGAGCGCGTTCGAAGGCGCGCCGCGCCGCCTCACGATGCCCGCGCTGGTGCGCGCGGTGCAGCGCGAGTACGACAAGCTCGAGCGCGCCAACAGCCTCGACCAGTTCGGCCCCTATGCCGCGCTGGTCGCCTCGCACAGGACTCCGCGATGACATCCGAGCGTTCGCCGCAGCGCCTGCACATCGAACGTCTCGATCTCGATATGCGCGGCATCCCACCCGCGACGGCCGAAGCCGCCGTGCGAGCACTGGGCCCAGCGCTCGCACGGGAGCTCGAGGCCGATGGCGGCAACGTCGGGGCGAAGCGGCGCATCGACGCCGGCCGGCTCGCCGCCCCGGCATCGCCCGAGCCGGGCGCACTGGCGGCCAGCATCGCGCAGCGCATCGCCGCGAGCGTGAGAAGGAGCCGGCCATGACGCTCATGCACGGGGCGCTCATCGAGTACGGCACGGCGCTGATCGGGCCGATCCCGAACGTTGTGATCTTCCAGTTCAATCCCGAGTCGCTGGCGCGCAAGCTCGAAATTCCACCGCGGCCTACCGGCGCCACGCAGCGGGAAGTCACCCAGGCGGGCGAGAAGACCTTCGAGAGGATCACGTTCAAGGCGCACTTCAGCGCTGCCAACATGCTCGACGAAGGCAAGGCCCTGGCGCAGCTCTTCGGCATCGGACCGCAGCTCGCCGCACTGGAGAAAATGGTCCGGCCCAGCAGCAAGGCGGCGGGTCTTATCGGCGCCGCGCTGGATGCGATCGGCGATGCGCTCGGCATTGGCGGGGCAGACGACGCGCCAGCGCAGCCGATCCCGCGCGAGACCTATCCGCGCATTCTTTTCATCTGGGGTCCGACGCGGGTCCTGCCGGTGACCATCGATTCGATGAGCATCTCCGAGCTTGAATACGACGCGGTGCTGAATCCGCTGCGGGCCGAGGTCGACCTCACCGTGAGCGTCATCACCGTGGACGATTGTTCCGACGACGTGCTGGCGAAAGGTGCCCTCGAATACTCGTCGCTCGCCAAGGACGCGCAGGCGATCGCCAACCTGGCAAACACCGCCGACAGCGCGTTCCAGCTGATCCCGCTCTGAGCCGGCCATCCTTCGGGAGACACGATGTTCCTCGCCAATTCACGCTACGCCAAGGTCGCCACGGTCGAGACCGCCACCTCGACCGGCGAGAAGGTGGTCGCATTGAAGCTGCGGCGCCTGACGCCCGCGACGGGCGAGCCGCAGGTGGTCGAGTCGGGTGACCGGCTCGATCTGTATGCCCATGCGATCAACGGCGACGCCACGCAGTTCTGGCACGTCGCCGACGCCAACAGCGCGCTCGACGGCCGCACGCTGGTCGAGCAGCCGGGCGACACGCTCGACGTTCCGCGGGGTTGAAACGAATGGCCACGCAACGCTTCCGCGTCTGGTTCGGCGATCGCGCTGCAAGCGAGGACGAGCTCGGGCGCATCGAGGAGATCGAGGTGACGCAGGAGATGGATGCGTTCTGGGAAGCGCGCCTGCGCATGGCGCTGTGCCTGGATGCCAACGGCGCGTGGCTGCATTGGCCGGGCGAGCGTGCCAGCGCGTTCTCGCGCGTGCGGGTCGAGCTCGACATCGGCAGCGGCCGCTTCGCACCGCTGATCGACGGGCCGCTGGTGAGCATCGACGCGGGGCTCGATGCCCTGCCCGGCCGCAGCACCGCCACCATCGTCGTGCGCGACGACAGCGCCTTCATGAACCGCGACGAGGAGATCGAGCCGCCCTTCGAGCATCGCGCAGCAAGCCAAATCGCCGAGGAGATGTTCGGCCGCTTCGAGCAGATCGGGGCGACTCGCATCGAATCCACCGATGCCGCGCCCGAGACGACCACGCGGCGTGGCACGGTGCTGCAGTTCCTGCGCGAGATGGGGCAAGCCAACGATCGACACGCCTATGTGCTGCCGGGCGAAGCACCGGGCGCCAGCATCGGCTGCTTCCTGCCCGACCCGGAGGGCACGGCCGATCTGCCGGCGCTGGTGCTGGTCGGCGACGGCCGCAATCTTACCAATGCCAGCGTCACGGAAGATCCGGACGGCGGCGAGCGCACCCAGGCGGCGGTGCTGCGCGTCGACGACCAGGGCGTGACGAGCTTCGAGACCAGCGCCGAAGACCTCGGGCTCATGCGCAACCTTCCGGCGCAGCCCGCCGATCTGACGCCGCGGCGGCTGCTCGATCCCACGGACAACACGCGCGAAGACCCGGCGGCGGCCGCCACCGCGCAGGCGCGGCGCAACGGCTACGTCTACAAGCTGACGAGCCAGGTCATTCCCGGCTGCTACAGCACCCTGCTCTCGCCCTATCAGAAGGTGCGCGTCGACGCGGGCGCCACGCCATATAGCGGCGAGTACCTCATCACCAAGGTGGTCCATCGCATCACGGCCTCGGTGCACACGCAGGAGCTCGAAGCCAAGGCCGATTCGGCGACCGAGGTCTCCGGTGCAGCGGTCGCGGAGGCGCTGGGCGGGGGCTTGAAGCTGGCGGTGTCCGCCGGCGGAGGAATCTTCTGATGCCGGACGTGCTGGAGCGCAATGTCGAGCGTCTGGTCGAGCGGGCCGGGACGACCTATTACGGCAAGTACCGCGGCATCGTCACCGACGTCGACGACCCCAACAACCAGTGCCGCATTCGCGCCACCGTACCGGCCGTGCTGGGCGATCACCCGTGCGGTTGGGCGCTGCCAGCCGCGCCGTTCGCCGGCGACAGCCATGGCATGGTGATGTTGCCCAAGGTGGGCTCGGGCGTATGGATCGAGTTCGAAGCCGGGCGCCTGGATAACCCGATCTGGTCGGGCGCGTGGTGGGCAGCCGGCGAGCGCCCGGATCCGCAAGGTGCCGCGATCCGCATCGTCGTCTCCGAGAACGGCCACAAGGTCATCCTCGACGACGAAGCCGACGAGCTGAAGCTGATTCACGGCAGCGGTCCCGAGATCAAGCTCACGGCCACCGAGATCGTACTGACCTGCGGCGCCTGCGAGATCCGCATCGGCACCGACGACATCTCGCTCAACAACGGGCTCATCAAGGTGGGACTGGCCGGCGTGAGCCTGGTGAACGGGGCGATGACCTTCGGAGTGCCGCCGTGATCCCGATCCTCACCACCACGAGCACGGTGATGTGCCCGCACGGCGGCCAGGCCCAGTTGCTGACCACCAACACCGAGGCGCTGATCGACGGCGCGCCGGCGCTGCTGCAGACCGACGTGCACCCCATCGTGGGCTGTCCATTCACCCCGGTCGCCTATTCGCCGTGCGTGACGATCCGCTGGATCACGGGCGCGACGCAAACGTCGGTGCGCAACGTGCCGGTGCTGCTGCAGACGAGCATCGGCCTGTGCCTCAACGCGGCGCAAGCGCCGCAAGGCACCGCCATCGTGGTCCAGGTTCAGCAACGCGGGAAGGGTACGTGATGGCCGCGCTTTCCAACGGCAGGCATCTGGCGTTTCCGTTTCGCATCGGCGCCGATGGACGCACGGCCGCGCCCGCCAACGACGACGCGCACGTGCGCGACGAGCTGCTGCAGCTGCTGCTGACGAGCCCGGCCGAGCGCCTGTTCCTGCCCGACTTCGGCGGCGGCGTGCGCAAGCTCGTGTTCGAACCCGCCTCGGAGACGCTGCGCGGCGTGGTGAAGGCACGCATCACCAATGGGCTTTCGCGCTGGCTCGGCCATCGCCTCACGGTCGAGCTCATCGAAGTGATCTGGGACGATCCGGCAGCGACCCTGGAAGTGACCGTGAAATACCGGCCGGCCGGCAGCCCGGATTCGCGCGTCGTGAAGTTCCAGCGCAGCTCACGCTAGCGAGCTTTCAGCCATGGCCGCAATCACCTTTCCCGATTTCGTCGACGATCGCGCCGACGTGCTGGCCGACCACGGCCTCGACGGGCTCGAGCTTGCGCTCGTGTCGCTGCCCGCCGGACCGAACCCCGATCACGCCGATGTCGAGCTGCATTTCTACAACGGGCTGCATGTCGCGGCGATCCTGGCCGATATCGGCGCCGACCCGGTGCGCGCGCGCCAGGTGTTTCGCATTCGCGGCGGCACGCGCATCGTCGCCGGCAACGCAACCGGCCAGGTTCACGTCACCGCGGTTGCCGGCATCGATGCCACGCGCGTGTCGCTGCGGGTCGAGCCTGTCGGCGACTATTCCACCTATACGCTGGAGCTCGTGTGGGATGCGAGCCTGATCGATCCGTTTTTCAGCAGCATCGGCTTCAAGTTCCGCCCCGGCTGCTTCACCAACGACTGCGCGCCGGTTGAGCCCGGACGTCCGCCCGCCCCCAATCCGCAGATCGACTATCTCGCCAAGGACTACGACTCGTTCCGCCACACGCTCATGGTGGCGATGGCCGAGCGCGTCCCGGGCTGGGCCAGCACCAGCGAGGCCGATCACGACCAGGTGCTGATCGATCTCTTCGCCGCCGCCGCGGACGAGGTCTCCGACTTTCAGGACCGCGTGATGGCGGAGGCCTACTTCGGCACCGCGCGCAAACGCGTCACGCTCGCCCGCCACGCGCGGCTGGTCGACTATCACCTGCACGAAGGCAACCAGGCGAGCACCTGGCTCGCGGTCGACGTTGTCGGCGGACAAGCCCCGTTCACTCTCGACGACCAGGAGCTGGTGGTCTGGACCGGCACCGATCCGGCGCAGGACGATGCCGTTTTCTTCGCCAGCCGCCAGCGCCGGCTCGATGCGAGCGAGCGCCAGCGGCTCGACCCGCTGTTGAACCGCCTGCGGCTGCACACCTGGCGCAACGCCCAGCCCGCACTGGCCGCAGGCAGCACCAGCGCGGACATCGCACCCCCCGCGGGCCTTGCTGCGCAGGCCGATGCCGATGCGCTGCGCGACCTGGTTCGAAGCGGTGCCTGGCGCGAGATGCTGATCGCGGAGCTGCTCAATCCGCTGACCGGCGCCCAACCGGGCCGCAACCGCGCCAAGCGCCAGTTGCTGCGCCTCATCCCGGGCGACGACATCGATCAGGGCGGCGCCGAATCGATCTTCGATCCGGTGACAGGCACCTGGGTCGTCCGGGTGCACTGGCGCGACCAGGACGCACTGCGCTTCGATTACAGCTTCACGACCTTCTGCCCCGGTCCACCGCCGACGACGGTCGAAGACGTGTCGATCTTCTACGGCAACCTGGTGCGAGCCTACGCCGGCCGACCGCTCGAAGCGCACTTCCACGAGCCGGGCAGCGTGCTGCCGACCGAGACCGACACGGTGAAGCAGCGCTACTACGAGCGCATGGACCGCCATGGCAACGGCCGCGACTGGGTGCTGGCCGAGCTTCCCGACGATGGACCGCTGGCCTACCTGCCGCCGCGCAATCCCGCCATACCGAGCGGCGAAGAGCCGGCAAGCTCGACGTTGTGGCTGCAAGTCGAACCGCCCGGTGCTCCGCGCGAGACCTGGGACGAGGTCGAGAGCCTGGTGCACAGCGACGATTCGCCCGAAAACGGCGATCACTACATGGTGGAGACCGACGAGCGGCGTTCGAGCGTGCTGCGATTCGGCAACGGAGTCAACGGGCGGCTGCTGCCTGCCGGTTCGATCGTGCACGCCGAGTATCAGATCGGCGGCGGCCATGCCGGCAACATCGGTGCCGATCAGCTCGTCAACATCGCGCCGCTGACCGGCGCGCTCATGGGTGCCGTGACGGCGGTGACGAATCCGTTCGACGTGACCGATGGGCGCGACCCCGAAACGGCCGAGCGCATCCGGCGCAATGCGCCCGAGGCATTTCGCGCGCGCCAGCTGCGGGCCGTGACGCTGGCCGATTACGTGAAGCGAGCCGAGGAAGTCACCGGCGTCTCGCGCGCGGTCGCACGCTATGCGTGGACTGGCAGCTGGCGCACGGTGCGCATCGTCATCGATCCCGTGGGCTTCGTTGCGCTGGGCGATGCGCGTTCGGACGCATTGTGGGACGAATTGCGCGTGCGTATTGCCGATCACCTGGAGGCGGTGCGTCTGATCGGCGAAGACCTGGAGCTGCGCCCGCCGCGCTACGTGCCGCTCGAGATTCACATCGTCGTGTGCGCGCATCCGCAGTACTGGCGCGAGGATCTGCGCTTCGTGCTCGAGCAGGAATTTTCCGACAGCTGGACTTCGGACGGCCGCCGCGGCTTCTTCCATCCCGACGAGCATACCTTCGGCCAGGCGCTCCACCGCAGCACGATCGAGGGACGCATCCACCGCATCGCCGGCATCGCGCACGTGGTGAGCATCACGATGAAGCGCTTCTCCGCGCCGCAGCCGGGTGTGCCGGGCGCTGAAGTGCTGGAAATGAGTTTCGACGAAATCGTGCTGCTCGCCAACGACCCCGATCACCTCGAACGGGGGCTGATCCGCTTCGAGATCCAGGGTGGCCGCCAATAGGAGCCGAGCTCGGCATTAGGAGCCGCCGAGTCCGGCATAGGAACCAACGATGGCTTGCAATCCGCTCATCACCGATCCCTTCGTTTTCCCCAAGCGGGTGGAGAACCGGCCGGGACTGCCGCGCATCGCCTATCGCATCGGCCGCTACGCCGATTTCGTCGAAGCGATGATGCGCGGAATCGATGCGGCGCCCGAGCTCATCGCCTGGACCCACCGCGATGCGGACGATCCCGGCATCGCGCTGCTGCAGGGTGCAGCGCTCCTCGGCGACATCCTCACCTTCTATCAGGAACACTACGCGAACGAGACATATCTGCGCACCGCCGCCTGGCGCGAAAGCATCGCCGAGCTGGTGCGGCTCACCGGCTATCGGCTCGCGCCCGGCATCGGCGGGCGGGCGACGCTGGCCTTCGAGGCGCGCGGCGACAAGGCCCTCACGATACCCGAAGGCTTCGCGGTCAAGGCCGAGCTCGAGGCCCTCGACGTGCCGGCGGACTTCCAGACCGATGCCGAGCTGATCGCATGGCCGCATCTCGGCCGCTTCCATCTCTATCGCGCTCGCCACTATGCGCCCACATTGGCCGCGGGCGCCACGGCATTCGAACTGGCGAGCCCGGCGGCCGGCTTCGAGTTGAAGCCGGGCGACCGGCTGCTGCTGCAGCCCGACGAGCCGTCCTGGACCAGCAGCGGCTCGACGCTGAGCGCGCAAAAGGCGCCGCAGGTGGTAAAGGTCAAGAAGATCACGCAGCTGCTCGATCGCACGCTGGTCGACATCGACACGCCGCTGCGTGAAGCATGGAATCAGCCGGTCGCGGCCTACCGCATCAATCGCACCTTTCGTC
>JBOIEI010000272.1:0-1567 GCA_050741055.1 Burkholderiales bacterium
CGGCGGGACGAAGCGTCTATCGGACGGCGCAGGACGTCCTGGAGCGGATCGATGCGTCGACGCGCACCTTGCGCGGCACGGCCGACATTCGCACCATCACGCTTACGACCACGCCGGGCTTTGCGTCGCTATGGCTCATTCCGCGGCTTGCGCGATTCGTCAACGCGCACCCGAACATCGACGTGCGCACTTCTGCCACCAACCAGCGGGTGGATCTCGAACGATCGGGAGTCGATATCGCCATTCGCTTCTGCACGCAAGGGTTGAGCTCGGGCGGGCGGCGGCTTTTCGGCGGTCATGTCACGCCGGTGTGCAGCCCGCGCCTGATCGCGCAGTCGCAGCCGCTGGTATCGCCGAACGATCTCAGACGCTTTCCGATTTTGTATCTCGACGATCCGCACGCCGGGTGGTTCGACTGGAGCCTGTGGTTTCACGCGGTGGGCCTGGTCGATTTCAACCCGGCGCGGAAACTTCACTTCAATCATTACGACCAGATGATTCAGGCAGCCGTGAACACTCAGGGTGTCGCGCTCGGTCTCGACCCACTGGTGCGGGAGCTCGTGCGGGACGGCAAACTGGTGACGCCGTTCAAGGACGCCGCGGTCCCTGCGCGTGCCTGGTATCTGCTGCGTTCGTCGGCCAGCGCCAGCAAGGCCGATGTCGATGCGTTCGTGGCCTGGCTGATGGACGAGATTCGCGCCGACAGCACGAAGCCTCGGCGCGGCTCGCGTGACAAACGCTCGAAACCGCCCCGTCGATCCTGAGCGGCCGATGCAGGTAGAATTCAAGGCAGCACGATGCAGAGGACCGCGCGCGGATTTGCCGATGCACGAGGCGATAGCGGCGCACGAGCGCAGGGGTTCCGTCACAGCGGGGTCATTTCGAAACCACCACATACGGGAGTCAGACCGATGCGATTTAATCGAGTCAAGAAATTGTGGCGCGAAGGCAAGCCCGCCGTCGGCGGCTGGCTCTCGATTCCGCATTGCTTCGCCACCGAGGTGATGGCGCACACCGGCTTGGATTGGCTCTGCGTCGACATGCAGCACGGCTGCGTGGACTACTCCGATGCCGTAACCATGCTGACCGCGATATCCACGACCGACGTGACACCATTCGTGCGTGTGCCCTGGAACGAACCGGCGATGATCATGAAGGTGCTCGATGCCGGCGCCTATGGCGTCATCGTGCCGATGGTGAGCAACCGGGCGGAGGCCGAACGCGCAGTCGCGGCTTGCCGCTATCCACCCAAAGGCATGCGCAGCAACGGCCCCAACCGGGTACTGCTTTACGCCGGATCCGACTACCAGAAGCATGCGAACGACGAAGTGATTTGCGCCGCGATGGTCGAGACCGCGGAGGGAATCGAGAAGCTCGACGAGATCGCCTCAACGCCCGGGCTGGATGCAATCTACATCGGTCCCACCGACCTTGCGCTCGCACTCGGCCTGCCACCGATCATGGACAACGACGATCCCAAGCACATCGCGACGGTGAACCGGATCCTGGAGGCATGCAAGCGGCACAAGATCGTCGCCGGCATCCATACCAACAGCGCCAAGTTCAC
>JBOIEI010000273.1:0-4144 GCA_050741055.1 Burkholderiales bacterium
CCACAGATGCGCGCGCCAAATGGCGGTCAGCGCGACCAGGAGCGTAGCACCGACGAGGCAATACAAAACCGCCGTGAGCGGATAACCGAAGTGCGAGATGAGCGGACCGGAAAGCAGCAGGCCCGGCAGGTTGCCGTAGATCGCCAGCATGCGGATGCCCATGACACGGCCGCGGTACTGCTCGTCGGCGCTGCGCAGGAGCATGGCGGCCATCGGCACCTGGCTCAGACTCTGCGCGCAGCCTGCGAGCACCAGGGCGCCCAGACCGAGCGCGGGGTTTTCGAGCTGCGAAAACAGCAGCAGCATCGCATACCAACCGATCGAAAACACGACCACCATCCGGCCCGCGCGCACCGACCCGCCATAGCGGCTGAGGACGAGCGAGCCCAGCAGCGCCCCCGATGCGGCCGAAGCCACCATGTAGCCGAGCCAGGTCTGATCGGCCTGGAAGACCGCCTTGGCGACGTAGGGCATCAATCCCGTCATCAACGGGAAGGCAGTGAGATTGAGCAGGAAGGCGAGGCACATGATGCTGAAGATCTGCGGCGTCCGCCACACGTAGACGAGCCCTTGCTTCAGGTCGCGCCACGGCGAGGGCGCTGCCGCGCGCTGCGCGTCGTGTCGCGGCGCGCGACGCGCGCCGGTCTGCAGCGTGAGCAGGACACTTGCGACGTACAGGCTCGCGACCACGGTATAGGCAGGTCCCATGCCCAGCACGGCAACGAGTCCCGCGCCGGTGAGCGCCCCGGCGATGCGCGCCGAATCCTGCGTGGTGCGCTGGATGCTCATCGCGCCCATGATGTGCGCGGGCGGCATCGTTTCGCCCACGAGCGCGGCGCGCATGCCGATATCCGAGGGACGCACGAGCCCCATGACGCCGGCGATCATGAGCACGTATGCCGGAGTCAGCATGCCGCTAAAGGCCAGGATCATCAACGTGGTGGCGAGCGTCGCATACACTGTGCGCATCGCGCACAGGAGGTTGCGCTGGCCGACGCGGTCGCCGAACACGCCGACCATGGGCGAGACCAGCGTGCCGATATGCTGCAGCGAGGCGAATACCGTGAGCAGGAGCACCGAGCCGGTCTCGACCAGCACGTACCAGCCCAGGATGAGCGTTTCCATCTCGAACGCCCACGAGGTCGCCAGGTCGGCCGGCCACTGGAAGCGATAGCTGCGGATGCGAAACGGCGCCAGCGTCGAGGCGCGCAGCAGGGTGCTCAAAACGGTGTGCGCGGCGGCTTGCCTGCCGCATTGCGCTTTCGGTCGACGGCTTCGTTGCCGCACATGGACTCGCGTCGCTCCCTGTCCGCTGGGTACTTTGCCAGCGACGAACGCTGCCGCCGGGCCCGCATGCGATCATAGCCCGATCGCGCCGCAGGCGAAATCGGAAACGGGACGAGCGCACCGCAAACAACGCGGTGCTAGAGACAACGCCCCTCGCATCGTAGAATGTGCGCCGGGGAATAGCATCTTGGCTGGCACATGATCACGAGATTCTTTTCGCGCGGCGCTCTGCACGAGCACGCGGAACCCGCGCAGCGCGCGCAGGCGGTCGGCGAGCTGGCGCCGGAATCGGACGAGTTGAAAGCGCTGCTCAGCGGCGATCCTGCGCCCGAGGTTCGCATGGCCGCGGCACAGCGCTGCACCGATCTCGCCGTGCTCGCCCTGGCGTGGCGCAGCGAGTCCGACGGTCAGGTGCGCGAAGCCATCGCAGCCACGCTGGGCGATCGTATCGCCGGAGCCGAGGACGAGGCCATCGCGCAGCAGCTGCTGCAGGCGGAAGAGACCGACGATGCCATTCGGGTCGAAGCGGCACGCCGCGCCTCGGATGCGAAGCGCCGGTTGATGGCGGTCGAGACCATCCGCGACCCGTCGGCATTGATCGAGCTGGCGCTGTCCGCGGGCAACGCGGAGACGCGCCTGGCTGCGGCCGAACGCGTGCACGATGCACAGGCACTGGACCGGCTCGCCGAAGCGGCACGCAACAAGGATCACGGCGTCTACCGGCTCGCCCGCAGCCGCGTCGATGCCATCAAGACGCAAGCCGACCAGGCTGCCGAGGCCGACGTCGTCCTGATCGAGCTGGAGGCGCTCGCGCACAAGCCGGGGCCCATTCTCACCGAAGTGGTCGACTTGAACCGGCGCTGGCAGGCGCTCGACATGAACGGCGATCCAGGGCGCCTCGCGCGCTCGCAGGCCGCCCGGCGCGCCGTGCAGGCTCGCCTCGAACGCGAGCAGGAAGAGCAGCGCGCGCGCAGCCGCCTGGAGGCCGCCGTGCGCGAATGGATCGACTCGCTGCAGGCGCTGAACGAACCCGACTCGGGCGCCATGCTCGAGCTGCGCAATCGCCTCGCGGAGCTGCGCACCGAAGCCGAATCGATGTCGCATGAGCGCGTGCTCGCGGAGCTGGCGCAGGTGGAAGAGCGCTTGCAGGGCATCGAGCAGGAGGTGGCGGCTCGGGCCGATGCCGAGGCGCTCGTGCTGGAAGCGGAGCGACTGGCCGCGGGCACCTACATCGACCATGGCGATTTGCCCAAACGCTGGGAAGGGCTCGACCGTTCGCTGCGCACGCCCGCCTTCACGCGACGCTTCGAGGCCGCGCTGATCGCCGTCGAGCAGCGGCGGCGCGCGCACACCGAGGTCGCGCAGCAGGAAGCGCACGCCGCACGCCAGCATCTGCACGCCTTGCTGCATACCGCGGAGCTGGCGTTCGCGGCCGGCCAGTTGAAAGAGGCGCGCACAGCTGCGGACGAAGTGAAGCGCGTGCGCGTGGCCGCGGGAACGCTGCCGAAGCCGACCACGCAGCGCATGGGGCGGCTGCAGCAGCAGCTGGTCGAGCTGGAACGCTGGCAGGCTTTCGGCCAGCACAACGCCCGGGTGCAGTTGTGCGAGAGGGCCGAGGCGGCTGCCCAGTTCAGCGGCGACATGCGAAGCCTTGCGCAGGAAGTGCAGACGCTGCGCAACGAATGGAAGGCGCTGGATCAGCAATACGCGGGCGTTCCCAAGGCGCTGTGGGAACGTTTCGACCGCGCCTGCGAAAAGGCGTACGCCCCGGCCGCGCGTCATTTCGCCGAGCAGGCTGCGCGCCGCAAGGAAGCCCGGCACAAGCGCGAAGCGTTCATCGCCACGGCCACCGACCAGGCGGCATTGCTCATGCAGGAGCCGCGCGATCGACGCGCCATCGAGCGCTGGCTGCGCGAAACCGATCACACCTGGCGCGAGGGCGACCTGGGCAGCATCGAGCCCAAGCTGTGGAAAGAGCTCGACGGCCGGCTCAAGGCCGCGCTGGCACCGCTGCGCGGCGTGCTGGGCGAGGCGCGCGAGCAGGCAAAAGCCACGCGGCGCGCGCTCATCGAAGAGGTGCGCGGGCTCGCGTCCAAGGCGCTCGAACGCGATGCGCCCTCGCAGGTGAAGGCGATCCAGGCTCGCTGGCAGGAAAACGCCAAGGCCATGCCGCTGCCGCAGCGCGACGAGCGCGCGCTGTGGGAGGAGTTTCGCGCGGCCTGCGACGCAGTGTTCAAGGCGCGGCACGACAAGCGCAGCGAGGCCGACGGCCGCAAACAGGAAGCCAGGCACGCGCTGGAAGACATCGCGACCGAGCTGGATCGCCTCGCGCAGGCCTCGGACAAGAGCGACGAGCTGATCCGTCGCGAGCTGCGCGAGTTGCAGGCGCGCTGGAGGTCGCAAGCCGGCGGCTCCGATCCGGCGCTGCGTGGCCTGGAAGCTCGCTACCGGCATGCGCTCGGCGCGGTCGAGGCGCTGCTGCGGTCGCGCGCGCGATCGCGCGAGACGGCGGCGTGGGACACGCTCGCGCTCAAGGAGCAATTATGCGAGCGGCTCGATGCGCTGCTGCAAAACGAGCTCGATCCGGACGAGGCGGGCAGGCAGGCCGAAGCGGCGCGCGCGCAGTGGAGCGAGCTGCCGAAGCTCTCCGGTGCCTGCGAACAGAAGATGAATGCGCGCCTCGATGCCGCATTGCGAGCGCTCGGCGATGCGGTGATTGCCCGCGATCACCACAAGCGCCTGACGCAGGTGGCTTCGCAGCGGCTCGAAGATCTGCTCGCGCTGGAGCTGCTGCTCGGCCTCGATACGCCGCCCGAGCTGCAGGCGGAGCGCCTCGCATTGCAGGTGAAGCAGCTGC
>JBOIEI010000274.1:0-2635 GCA_050741055.1 Burkholderiales bacterium
AGCAGCGCGCCGCTGGCGTCGATTGCGCTCGACGCGGGCTATGAATCCGAGGCGGCGTTCAGCCGCGCGTTCAAGCGCACCGTCGGCGTCTCGCCTTCGGTGTGGCGGCGCGAGCGGATGAACGGCCGTCCACAGGCCGCTCGATCCGTGTCGGAGACGATGCCGCTCGGCGGGCGGGACGCGATCGCGGCGTGCTAGCTCGAAGTCTCCGCCTGTTTTCTTCCCGATAGCAGTACCTTATCTCGCCTGACGCAACTTCGGGCTAGCTCGGGTGGCGCCAGCTCGGCCTCCCTGCGCGGCACCCAGCGGCCTGCTTCAACGGGCAGCGGGCACGATGTTCTGGTTACGGTAGAACACGTTGTCCGGATCGTAGCGCTGTTTGATCTCGCGCAGCCGCGTATGATTTTCCCCGTAGGCGGCCTCGATCCGGTCCGCCTCGTCGGCGGTCATGAAATTGGTATAAACGCCCCCGGACGCATAGGGCGCGCAGGCGGTGAAGACCTTGCGCGCCCATGCGATGCCGCGTTCGTCCTCGGCCTGCGTCTGCCAGCGCCCGTGGACGTTCATGACGAAGCGGGCATTGCGGTGCGCATAGGCGGTGGCATTCGCCGGCACGCGGTTGGACGCGCCGGCGATATGCGCAAGGAAAATCTCGCACTCGGGTCCCGGCCGCTCGCCGCCGCAAGTCACCATCGCCTCGATCACTTCGTCGCGCAGCAGCTCGAAGTTGTGCGACTTCCAGTAGTTGCGGGCGCCCGGTTGGAGCAGCGGGTCGAACGCCTGTTGCCATTGCACGTAGGGCACCGCGCCGATGTGCGACCCGAGCGGCGTGCCGAGACGCTTCAGCGGAGCAAGCAGCGCCTCGCTTTCCGCGATCGGCGCCGTGCAGGCGACCGCGAGGATGACGGCGTTGCGCCCATGCGCCGATTCGGGCAGGAACGGCAGCGGCGGCGCGGCACGCACGACGGTCCACGCAGTCACCGATTCGGGCGCCGAGGCCACGTACTCGCGGTAGGCGCGCAACACGTCCCGGCCCTGTTCGAGCGGATAAACCACGAGCCCGGCGACGATCTCGGGACCGACCGGATGCAAGCCGAGCTCGAAGCGCGAGACGATGCCGAAATTGCCGCCGCCACCGCGGATTGCCCAGAACAGGTCCGGATGTTCGTCGGCGCTTGCGGATCGGACCGTACCGTCCGCCCCGATCACTTCCGCGCCGAGCAGATTGTCCACGGTCATGCCGTAGCGCCGCGTGAGCCAGCCGAAGCCGCCGCCCAGCGTCAACCCGGCGATGCCGGTGGTGGAATTGACGCCGACCGGCGTCGCCAGCCCGTGCCGTTGCGCCGCGGCATCGAAATCCGCCAGCGTCGCGCCCGGCTCGACACGCGCACGGCGCGCCTGCGGGTCGACCTGCACGGCGCGCAGGCCGGAGAGGTCGATCATCATGCCGTCATCGCACGTCCCGTTGCCGGCGATATTGTGTCCGGCGCCACGCACGGCGATTTCCAGCTGGTGGCTGCGCGCGAACTGCAGCGCCTGCCGGATATCCTCGGTTGCGGCGCACTGCACGATTAGCGCAGGCCGCCGCTCGATCATGGCGTTCCAGATCCGTCGCACTTCCTCGTAGCCATCGTCCTGCGGCAGGACAATGCGCCCTGCGATTCGAGAGCGCAGGCCGGGCAGGTCGTGTTCGAACGTTGCTTTCATGGCACATCCTCCGGGGCTCGATTGGGGGAGTCACGAGTGACCTCGCGTACCGGTCATCGGCGGTGCCAGTGTGGGGCGGCTCGGCTTGGCGCTGAATGACCGATACGCCGCCGGGCTTGCCCGATTCGCCGCTATGCCTGGTCGTGTGAGTCTGCGCGCATGGAGCGGAACTGGCTTGCGCGTTGCTCGTTGGCGCTTGAGTCGTCCCGCTCGCCAGCAGCTTACAGCCCGAGAGCCGCCTCGGATGCCCCCAACTTCTCTTCCGGAGAGACATGGTGCGCGCGGTCGTTGTCACCGCCTTGTCACGAAGCCTTCACGAAGCGTTCACGCGCGCGCCCTAGCATTGCCTCGTCCGAATCGTCGATCCCTGGTTACCTCGCGAACGACATCGATGCTGCAAGAAATGCCTGCTCATGCGCCGCTCGAGGCGCGCCGTGCCTGGATGGCGACGCTCGCCCGCGCGCCGCTCGACATGCTGGAGGCGGGATTCAAGTTCCTGCCCGTGCCGGGCTACACGTGGCTGCGCCGTCCCGAAACCGGCCTCTACATGGTGCGTGGGCGCGTCGGCGGCAGCGGCAACCGCTTTAATCTCGGGGAAGTGAGCGTGACCCGTTGCGTGCTGCGCCTGCACGAACCTCACGTGGGCATCGGCTACGTGCTCGGCCGCTCGCACCGGCACGCCGAACTGACCGCGCTTGCCGACGCCATGCTGCAGTCGGAGGCGCATCGGAAAGCCGTGCGCAACATCCTGCTCGCTCCCATCCAGCGTCACCTCGACGACGAGCGGCGTCGTATGGCGCGCAAGGTGGCTGCGACCCGCGTGGACTTCCTCACCGTGGCGCGGGAAAGCTCGGCGCTTGCCGCGGACTCCGCTGCCGAGGGCGGGGGAACGCACATCGGGGACGCGGCATGAGGCCCCAGATGGAGC
>JBOIEI010000275.1:0-3365 GCA_050741055.1 Burkholderiales bacterium
CTTCTGCGCCATCGCCGAGACCGGAACGCTGCTGCAGCTATCCGCCAACACCCGGCCGGCCTCGACCAGCCTTCTGCCCGAAACGCACATCGCGATCGTGCCTGCGGCGCGGATCGTGAACGGCATGGAAGAGGCGTGGGCGCTCGTCCGCAACGAATGCGGCGCCTTGCCACGCGCGGTGAATTTCATCTCCGGCCCTTCGCGCACCGCAGACATCGAACAGACGCTGGTTCTGGGCGCGCACGGCCCGTACCGGGTTCACATCGTCGTCGTACACGGCTGACGCTGCGTTCGCCCGCAGCGCAGAGCGCGAGGCGATGTACGATCACGCTACGCCGAAGCGCCCGAGCCAGGCGAAATCAATGGGACCCGATCAGGTGGACGCGAACCGAGGATACGTAGGTCGGCTGCTGGTTGTCGCGGCGGCGGCGCTCGTCCTGCTCGTAGGGTTGTGCTCCGGCGCCGGCGCGCAACCCAGCGCGGCAAGCGCCGGCAATGCGGTATTCCAGGCAGTCTCCAGGAGCGTGGTCTCGGTGCACGTGTACGAAAGCAGGGCGCAAGGACGCAAGCGCATCGCGCTCGGCAGTGCGGTTGCCATCGCACCCGGGCGTGTGGTGACCAATTGCCACGTGCTGGCGTTGGGCCTTTCGGCCGACACGAATGCGCGCGATCTCGCGATTGAGGTGAAGGTTGCGGGCCAGCGCTCGGGGCACAGGGCACGGCTCACCAACGCCGACCCGGCGCGCGACCTGTGCGTGCTCGAAGTCGCAGGCCTCGATGCGCCGGTCGCTGCACTCGGGTCCACGCGCGGGCTGAAGGTCGGTCAGCCGGTGTACGCGGTCGGGTCTCCGCATGGCTTGGAGCTGACGCTATCGGGCGGTCTCATCTCGTCGCTGCGCCGCACCGGATCGGAGCCGATCATCCAGACCGATGCTGCGGTTTCCGGAGGCTCCAGCGGGGGTGGACTGTTCGACGGCAACGGCCGCTTGATCGGCATCACCACGTTCGGCGTCCGGGATGGGCAGAATCTCAACTTCGCACTTCCGGTCGAGTGGGTGCGCGATGCGTCCGTGCGCGGTGTGACGGCGCAGGAGTTCTCGGCCACCGTGGCGCAGCTGCGCAAGATGGTGCAAGGCGGCGCCGGCGCCAAGGGCACGAGCGCCGATGGGGGACGCTGGCAATTCGCGGCACGCAGCCCGCAAGGCTACGACGTGTACGTCGATGCCGGCCGCCTTGCGCGTTCGGGCGCCCAGGCACAGGTCTGGATCCTGCACAACTTCGATGCGCCGGTCGAACGTCGCGACCTCGATTCGGTGGGTTCGCGGCTGCTGCTGGCGGAGATCGACTGCGCCGGCGCGCGCTGGACCTTGCGCCATGCCGCGACTTATGCCGCGGCCTTTGCGACCGGACGGCGGCTATCGGCCGACGACCTCAATCCCACCGAGGCGGACTATCGGCCGGCCGCGCCCGGCGGTGTCATGGATACGGTGCGCACGGCCGCGTGCCGCTGAGCACGACCCGGTCGTCACGGCCGGCGATGCTCGGCCAGCCCCGAGTTACGGCAGCCGCGCAGCGCCTCATTCCAATTCCACTGCGCGGGTCTTGATCAGCCCGCGCAGGCGGTCTGCTTCGGTATTCATGAACTTCGTGAAGTCCTGCGGCGTACCGCCACCGATTTCGAGGCCGAGCTGATCGAGGCGCTGCTTCACATCCGGCAGGCCGAGCGCGCGATTGATTCCGGCGTTGAGCTTCGCCACGATGGGTTGCGGCAGCTTCGCCGGTCCGGCCAGGCCGAACCACACGATGGCTTCCGCGTCCTTGATGCCCTGCTCTTCCAGCGTGGGCAGGTTCGGCAGCACGCTCTGGCGCTTCTTGGCCGCGATCGCCAGCGCCTTCAGCCGCCCCGCCTTCAGATGCGCGTCTCCGCTTACCGACGTGGTGTACATGCAGTTCACCTGGGCGCTGATGATGTCGATGAACGCCGGCGCCGTTCCTTTGTAGGGCACGTGCGTGAGCTCGATCTTCGTGGCCGCCTTGAACAGCTCCAGGCCGATGTGCAGGCTGGAGCCGAATCCCGAGGAGGCCCAGGAAAGCTTGCCGGGATTGGCCTGCGCATACGCCACCAGCTCGCGTGCGTTGTTGGGCGCGAACTTCGGGCTCGCGACGATGATGAGCGGCGCATAGCCGAAGAACACGATCGGCGCGAAGTCCTCGAACCGGTACGGAGGCTTCTTGCGCAGCAGGATGTTGTTGATGTTCGGTCCCGGGTTGGCGGACAGCAGGGTATAGCCGTCGGGAGCGGACTTGGCGACGATCTCGCCGCCGAGGAGACCCCCGGCGCCGCCGCGATTGTCGATGACGTATTGCTGGCCGAGGTTTTCGGTGAGCTTCTGCGCCAGCAGGCGCGCGATGATGTCGTTGGATGCGCCGGGCGCGAATGGAACGACCCAACGCACCGGCCGGCTCGGATAGCTCGCCGCATCCGCAGCGGCTGAGGGTGTCGACGGTGCAACCAGGGTAAGCGCGGCGAGGCACGTCAGGTAACGATGTGCAATCACTGCCTGTTTCTCCTTCCGATCGTGTGATGTCCGGCCGCGACGAAACCGCACCCCGGCTTGCCCGGGGCGCACGAGTATGCCATCGCGGTGCAACGAGGGTATCACGACCCGCATCGCATCGAGCCGGGTTTCGGGTGGCCGAAACGCGATGGTTACCATCGGGATATGCACCACGGCCGTTGCGTGGATGCTATGCGCGCGGCTGCGATTGACAATCCGCGCAGCCATCACACAGACTGCGCCTCGCGTGCCGGCAGGCTCGGCATGCTGGTATAGTGACGCGCAAGAGGAGCTTCGGATGGTTGCACACGCCCGCCCGGTCGGCCCCGGCCGCTACCGCGAAAGTCACGGCCGCTACTTCGAGGAATTCGAGCTGAGCGCGGTGTACGAGCACAGGCCGGGGCGCACGATCACCGAGGCCGACAACATCCAGTTCTCGCTGCTGACGATGAACTTCCATCCGCTGCATTGCGACGCTGCCTATGGGGCCAAGAGCGAATTCGGGCGTTGCCTGGTGAACAGCGCCCTCACCATCGCCATCGTGCTCGGAATGAGCGTCGCGGACGTGAGCGCCAAGGCAACCGCCAATCTCGGCATCGACAAGCTGCGGCTCACTGCGCCGGTATTTCCCGGCGATACCGTCTACGCTGAATCCGAAGTGATCGCCAAGCGCGAATCGAAGAGCCGGCCCGACGAAGGTCTGGTGACGGTGCGCACCACCGGGCGCAAGGCCGACGGCACGGTTTTCATGACCTTCGAGCGCACGGCCTTGATTCCGAAGCGCGGCCATGCGGTCGAGGACCGCAT
>JBOIEI010000276.1:0-2312 GCA_050741055.1 Burkholderiales bacterium
CCAGGGTGCGGACCTGCACCTCGATGGGCATGCTGAAGGGTCCGAACAAGGTGGTGTGCAGCGACTGGTAGCCGTTCGCCTTGGCGATGGCGATGTAGTCCTTGAACTTGCCCGGAATCGGCTTGTACAGCCCGTGCAGCATGCCGAGCGCGAGATAGCAGGTGGACACGTCCTTCACGATCACGCGCACGCCGTAGATATCGTGCACGTTGGCAAACGAAAGATGCTTCTCATGCATCTTGCTGTAGATGCTGTACAGGTTCTTCTCGCGCCCGGTGACAGTCGCTTCGGTGCCGGCGTCGGAGAGCCGCCGCTCGATCGCGTCGCGGATCTTGCCGACCACCTCGCGCCGGTTCCCGCGCGCCGCACGCACCGCCTTGAGCAGCACCTGGTAACGGCGCGGATAGAGATAGCGAAAGGAGAGATCTTCCAGCTCCTGGTAGATGCTGTTCAGTCCCAGGCGATTGGCAATCGGCGCATAGATCTCCAGCGTTTCGCGCGCAATGCGCCTGCGCTTGTCCTCGGGCAGGCCGTCGAGGGTGCGCATGTTGTGCAGCCGGTCGGCAAGCTTGATGAGCATGACACGCACGTCGCGCGCCATGGCGCGCAGCATCTTGCGGAAATTCTCCGCCTGCGCGTCCTCGTGGGTCTGGAACTCGATCTTGTCGAGCTTCGATACCCCGTCGACCAGCTCCGCGACCGGTCTGCCGAAGCGCTTGCTGATATCCGACTTGGAGACGTTGGTGTCCTCCATGACGTCGTGCAGCAGCGCGGCGGTCAGCGCCTGCGAATCGAGATGCCATTTCGCCAGGATGTTGGCGACGGCCAGCGGATGGGAGATGTAGGGTTCGCCCGAGCCGCGGAACTGCCCCTGGTGGGCCTGCTCGGAGAACTGGTAAGCCGATTCGAGTTGAGCGACGTCGTCCGGTTTGAGGTAACCGGACAGTTCCTGGAACAGGGTCGCGGCTTCAACCATCTAGCGCATTCGGCTCACCGGGCCCGGGACGGCGCCACGTGCCGTGCGCGACGCCCCGAAGCCGATCGGGGCGCGATCCTCAGGTCTGGGGCTTGTCCAGAATTTCGGCACCATACTTGTGCTGTGCCAGCTCGCGCAGCGAAATGACGCTGGGCTTGTCGCGGTTGGCTTCCACCATGGGCGTCGAGCCCTGCGTGAGCTGGCGCGCGCGATAGGTTGCCGCCAGCGTGAGCTCGAAGCGATTCGGGATGATCCTCATGCAATCTTCGACGGTGATGCGAGCCATGGGGATTCTTTCTCTCAGTTTTGAGTCGAGCCGGATTGGACGGAAAGTTGCAGTGCGGCACGCAAACGCGCCGCGCGCACGATCGCGCACAGATCCTGCACGGCGGTAGCGAAATCGTCGTTGATAATAACATAGTCGTATTCGCAGGCATGGGCGATCTCCTCGCGCGCCGCCTGCAAGCGGGCCGCGATCACCTCGGCGGCGTCCTGGCCACGCAGCCGCAATCGCTGCTCCAGCGCCGCGATCGATGGCGGCAGCACGAACACTCCGATGCTGTCGGGGAAGCGCCGGCGCACTTGCGCCGCCCCTTGCCAATCGATCTCGAGCACGATGCTCGCCCCTGCCTCGAGCTGGCTGCGCACCCAGGGCTCGGACGTGCCATAGAGGTTGCCATGGACGAGGGCGCTTTCGAGGAGCTCCCCGCGTTCGAGCATTTGTTCGAACTGAGCGCGCGCGACGAAATGGTAATGCCTGCCCGGCTCTTCGCCCGGTCGGGGCGCGCGGGTCGTATACGACACCGAAACTTCCACCTGCGCGTCTGCTTTGCACAGCGCGTGCACCAGACTCGTCTTCCCGGCGCCCGATGGCGCGCTCACGATGAACAGCACACCGGGGCGCCGGCGGGCGGCGTCGGCTCGGTCGGATTCGGTCGGCGGAGAAGTCACTGGGCGGGCTCGATGCTGTCGGTGGCGGCAGTGTAGCGCATAGTGTCGTACCATCCGCCCGGGGGAAGGCATGAGCGATAGCGCAACCGGGCAAACGAGCGAGCAGGCAAAATCCCGAGCCGGGGCCGGCGGCAACAACCTCTGGGCGATCCCGATCCTGGCTGCGGTGTGTGCGGCCCTGGTGGCGATGCCGGCGCCCGCTGGCCTGCCCGAAGCCGGCAAGCGCGTGCTGGCGGTGGCGGTGCTCGCGATCGGCTTGTGGTGCACCGAGGCGTTGCCGGCCGGCGTGACCAGCCTGGTTCTCATTCTCGCGCTGGTGCTGACCGGCGCCGTGAGCGGCTTTCCCCAGGCGCTCGCAGGTTTTTCCGATCCGGTTGCGTATTTC
>JBOIEI010000277.1:0-3018 GCA_050741055.1 Burkholderiales bacterium
GTGTGGAGCTGCATCAGCCCGTGGAATTTTCCGCTCGCCATATTCACCGGTCAGATCGCGGCCGCGCTCGCGGCGGGAAACTGCGTGATCGCCAAGCCCGCCGAGCAGACGCCGCTCATCGCCGCGCTCGCCGTCGAGCTTTTCCACCGCGCGGGCATCCCGGCCGAAGTGCTGCACCTATTGCCGGGACCTGGCGAGACGATCGGTGCCCAGCTCATCGCCGATCCGCGCACCTCGGGCATCGCCTTCACCGGCTCGGTCGAGACCGCGCACGCGATCAACCTCGCGTTGGCCAAGCGAACCGGGCCGATCGTGCCGCTGATCGCCGAAACCGGCGGACAGAATGCCATGATCGTCGATTCGACGGCACTCCCTGAGCAGGTGGTCGACGACGTGATCGCGAGCGCGTTTCGCTCCACCGGCCAGCGCTGTTCGGCGTTGCGCGTGTTGTTCCTGCAGGACGAAGTGGCCGAACGGATCATGGGCCTGCTGTGCGAAGCCGCCGCCGAGCTCTCGATCGGCGACCCGGGGCTGCTCGCAACCGACGTCGGTCCGGTCATCGACGACGAGGCGCTCCAGCGGCTCGAAGCGCACTGCGGCCGCATGCGCGCCGTCGCACGCACCTTGTACACGGCGCGCCTGCCCGCGGACTGCGCGCACGGCAGCTTCTTCGCCCCGCGCATCTTCGAGATCGACGGCCTCGACCAGGTGCCCGAGGAAGTATTCGGACCAATCCTGCACGTCGTGCGCTACGACGCCGATCATCTCGATCGCGTGATCGAGGCGATCAACGCCATGCGTTTCGGGCTTACACTCGGGATACAGACCCGAATCGACAGCAAGGCGCGCGAGATCCAGGCACGGCTGCGAATCGGCAATGCCTATGTCAATCGCAACACGATCGGGGCGGTCGTCGGGGTGCAACCGTTCGGCGGAGAAGGTCTGTCAGGCACCGGACCGAAGGCCGGCGGACCGAATTATCTCCAGCGCTTTGCTGTGGAGCGCGTGCTCAGCATCAACACCGCCGCGAGCGGGGGCAACACCAGCCTGGCGAATCTGGACGATTGCTAAGCGTGGGGTCGGGTCTTGCGTCTTGCATGGTCGTTCGCGCATTGCGAGGCGGCAATACCGGTTTGGTGAATTCCGGGTCAGCTGATGGGGTCAGGTCTTGCGTCTTGCATGGCCGTTCGCATCTTGCGGGGCGGCAATACCGGTTTGACGAATTTCGGCGATTGAACTGAAGGAGGCACGCAATGGCCGCTACAGTCGTGGGCAGTGGCGAGCACACCTACCGGGTGGAGGAAGCGTGGGCACGGCTTCCGCCGGGCGTCGACGTAATGGCCGCCTCGGTCACCGTCGATTCTCAGGACAACGTCTACTGCTTCAGCCGCGTGAAGGAGCATCCCGTGGTGGTGTTCGATCGCGACGGCAACTTCCTGCGCTCGTGGGGAGCGGGGCTGTTCGCCTTTCCGCATACGATCCGCGCCGACAAGGCCGACAACCTGTGGCTGGTCGACCGCGACCTCGGGCAGATGATGCAGTTCGATCGCGAGGGAAAGTTGCTACGTTCGATTGGCACACGCGGCTTTCGCTCCGACACGGGGGTGGCGCCCGATGATTTTCGCTCCGATGCCTATCGCGACGTCACCCACGGCGGCGGTCCGTTCAACCTGCCGACCGACATCGATATCGCGCCCTCGGGCGAGATGTTCGTCACCGACGGCTACGGCAACGCTCGCGTGCACAAGTTCGACGCCGCCGGACGCCACATGATGTCATGGGGCGAGCCGGGAACCGAGCCGGGACACTTCAATCTGCCGCACGGCGTGTGGATCGATCGCAAGGGCCGGGTGATCGTGGCCGACCGCGAGAACGACCGCATCCAGGTGTTCGACCAGAACGGCAAGCTGCTCGACGTGTGGCGCACGAAGCTGATCGGCCCCGCCGTGATGTACGTGGATGCGCACGATGTCGTCTACATCGTCGAGCACAACGCCGGCCTGGCGAGCGTGCTCACGCTCGACGGCGAACGTCTCGCCCAATGGGGCGATGCCTCGTTTCGCTCCTGTCACGGCATCTGGGGGGATTCGCGCGGCGATCTCTACGTCGTCCGGCCCGGTTCATGGGGCCGCAAGCGGCGGGTCGTCAAGCACGTGCGGCTGCAATAGCTCAATCCTGATGTACGCAAGGCCAAGTGAAGCGATCGAATGCGGATCAGTATGGCAGCGTCGCCCTTATAGAATCGCCCCGGCAAAGCCCGGACCAAGGCGCTCGGGCATTCCGGCATTGCCTACCGGGAAAGGACGTATCCAGTAACCATCGCGGCCGCCTGGTCGATCTGATCCGGGGTCGTATCCCGGCCGGTGCTGAAGCGCACTGCCCCACGCGCAAGCATCGGGTCGACACCCATCGCGGCCAGCACGGGCGAGATGCTGATGCGACCGTCATGGCACGCCGAGCCGGTCGACGCTGCCAGCTGCGGGAGTGCCGCCAGGAGCTCCGAGCCGATGCAGCCGGCGAAGCTCACGTTGAGCGTGTTCGGCAGCCGGTTCTGCGGATGGCCGTTGAGCGCCGCGCGCTCACCGAGTCCGGCATGGAGCCGTGTCCATAGCCGATCGCGCATGGCCGCCATGTGTGCCGCGTTCGCTTCGAGCCGTTCACTGGCGATGCGGCAGGCAGCGCCGAGAGCTGCGATGTAGGGCACGTTCTCGGTGCCGGCGCGCCGTCCCGATTCCTGTCCTGCCCCATGGATGAAATTCTCGAGCACGACGCCGGCCCGGATGTAGAGCGCGCCGACGCCCTTGGGGGCGTAGAGCTTGTGCCCGGCGAGTGTCAGCAGATCCGCGCCGAGCGCGCTCACGTCGACCGCGATCTTGCCGGCCGATTGCGCAGCATCGACGTGCAGCAACGCGCCGTGCCGATGCGCGGCTGCGGCCGCGGCCGCAACCGGCTGCACGGTTCCGGTCTCGTTGTTCGCGTGCATGAGGCTCACGGCCAGGGTTTGCGGCGAGAGCGCGC